>JAJNBN010000240.1 GCA_021156225.1 Verrucomicrobiota bacterium
AAGTGTCGGTACCGCGACCACTGAAGGTTGTCGTTACGGCGCAGGCGTTAGCCGGGGCGGTCACCGTGCTGGTGAAGGAGGCAACGGCTCCGGGAGCCAGGGAGGCGACCGTGAAGACCGTCGTATTAGCCGCCGGGCGGTCACTGGTCACCACGATGTTGTTCAACGTGATGTTGCCGGTGTTACGCACTGTGCCACTATAGACGAACGAACTGCCGGGCGTGATGGTCGTGGCCGGGCAGTTGGCCGTGACTTGGATCGCCGGCGTGGTCAGAATCGGGCAGGTTGCAGTCGCTGTGCTGCTTACTCCGACGCCGCAACGACTGGCCGCAGTCGCGGTCAGCGTATCAGAAATGGAGCAGTTCGCGGGGGCCACATAGCTGCCCGTGAAATTGGCGACTTCGCCCGGGGCCAAGGTGGGTTTGGTGAACACCGAAGTGTTGGCCGCCGGCTGGTTGTTCATCACCACGATGTTCGTCAAGGTGACGTTACCCGTGTTGCTGACACTGCCGGAGAAAGTAAGAAGCTGGCCGGGCGAGACGGAGATGATCGGACACACTTTGGTCACCCGGATGCCAGGCGTTAAGGTGTTTTGGCAGGTCACCGAGGTGGAACTGGTCACCGTGCGGGGAGTCGCTGTGAATTCATCCGTGGCGCGGACGGTAAGCACTGCAGTGCTGGGCCCACAAGGGTTCACGGGAGTATAGCTGGTGGTGAAATTGGCGGTTTGGCCGCGGGCGAGATTCTCGGTGAAAACGATCGTAAAATTGCCACCGGCATGAGAATTCGTCACCGTCACACCCACCAACGTGTTGTTACCGCAGTTGGTGATCGTGCCGCTGATGGTGATCAGGCCGTTTTCACCCACGCCGCCCACGCAGAGCGCGGTGATCAGAACGCAGGGGAGATTCACCTCGGTATTGACCTCTTGGAAACCGCCGCCGGTGCTGTCCGTATCATTCTGATGGATCGTGCCGGTGTCATTGGCCGTGGCATTCAGTGTGCCATCCGGCAAAATGTCCTGGGCGCGAACCACATAAGCAACCACATCGGGGTAGAAATCGCTCTCTCCCTGACGCAATGTCGTGCGGACCAAGCTGATGGGATGAACCACATTATCCGGAGTGACAATGAAGGCAGTGATGCCGGTCGCATCACAAACCACGCGCCCACTGCCGACGATGCCGTTGAAAACGTTGATGCTGTAGTAGAGGGTGTCACCGACGTGCACATCGGGAATACTGGTGAAAAGATTGATGCCCAGTCCGCTGCCGGTACAATTCGCCGGTTCGCGATGGGCCTGAGCCGGGGTGGCGATCAGAAGCATACAGAACAAGGCCGTGAGAAAGACCATCGGACGATGACTGGCCCCGGAAAACCTCGTCGCTGCGCGACACCAGTCGCGCAGGGTAAGGATGATGCCTTGCGGCGTGAGTGGTTGGGTCGCGATATTCATGATGGTGGGGTCGGTTGTGTTGGTGCGGGCGTGTGACAAATTGGTTTTTATCCTGGCAGATTCAATTTCCAGAAAGATCAGGCAGACGGGGACGGGGAAAGGACTAGGTTGACCGTGACTAACAATTGTTTGGCGGAGAAAGGCTTTGTGATGGTTACCACTGCCCGCAGATCTGCGTCCTGCTCGATCTCGCTTACCGGCATCGCTCCGGACATAAGGATGACGGGCAGGGGCATACGGGCGGCGCGCAACTTCTTGATCAGGTCCAGACCGGTTAATTTCGGCATGTTGTAATCCGTGATCAACAGGTCAAAACCATCGGACTGCAGAGCCTCCCACGCAGACGCGCCATCCTCGGCAAGGTCTATCTGATAACCGAACCGTTTCAGGATCTCGGCGTTGAACTGTCGGATGTGGGCATCATCATCCACCACCAAGATCCGGGCCGGCGTGCTGCTCAAAGACAGAGCATGGGCCTGGGCGATCTTTGCGTTTTGGAGAGCATGGCTATTTTCCACAGCCGACAAACTAGACTCACATGCCCCCTTAAAGGTATGCCGGGGTTACCCCCGGGGTATTTCCCCTATGGAAAGGTGGATGAACTTTTGATTCTCCCGTGGTACCAAGGGAATTGAGCGAGGCTCGCTGGACGATCGCGGGGGGGAAACGTAAAGAATTTTTACTAAAGACACCTGTTCTGCGCTGTGGTGGCGGGAAAGGGAGTTACTCCCCGTTTGGAATGAAGGGAGCAGGACGCGTGCGACGGAGGCCATTCGGTCGTACGCCGCTAGCTTAATCCCTGGGGATCTTGCGCAAACTTGTGCTGCGGTCTTTTCCAGACGGAAGCTGCCCGGAGATAGTGGTGCCTTGGCCGGGTAGAGACTCGATGTTTAGGGTGCCGCCCACCATCTCCACCCGCTCTCTCATGCCCAGCAGCCCCAAGCGGACACCTTTCTTGGCCTGCAGGACCTTTTCCACCTGGAAGGATTTGCCGTCATCCTTGATGCAAACATGGACGGTGCCTTGCAGCTTGGTGATGTTGACCTCCACTTTGCTGGCTTGGGCATGTTTGCCCACATTGACCAAGGCTTCCTGAACAACCCGAAAGAGAATGGTTCGCTTGTGGCTGTTCAACTGTTCCACGGCGGCAAACGCGGTCAAATGGGTCTGGACGCCGGTCCGCGCCGCAAAGTCCTTCATATAAGTGTGCAGCGCGGGAATCAGCCCCAGATCGTCCAGGGCAAAAGGGCGCAGTTCACGCGCGAACCGGTGCACGCTCGCCACCGACTTTTCCACCAATAGCTGCGTGCGGGCAATGTTCCGGTCCAATCCCTTGATGTCGTGCGAGGCATCCTTTCTTAGGGAGGTAAGCTGGACATTGATCCCGGTCAGTGTTTGCACAATGACATCGTGGAGTTCACGGCTGATCCGCTTGCGTTCCGTTTCTTGCGCCTGCAACACCTGCCGGGAGAGCTGTTGCATCTGTTGATGCATGCGGCGCGTCTCTTCCAGCAACTGACTTTGCTTGGTCTGGCTTTTTTGCAGGGCGTTTTCCACCGTCTCACGCCGGATGATCTCCGCCTCCAGCTTGGTGTTCGAGGCGGCGAGCACTTCGACGCGGTGCAGAGTTTCCTCGATCCGCTTGCGTTCGGTGATGTCGTAAAAGCAGTTGATGGCACCCGTGATCTCTCCGGCTTCATTCTTCAACGGACGGATATTCACGATGCACGTCAGCCGCGCGCCGCCCGGCTGTTCGACGATCACTTCCCCGTCTTTCACTTCCGCAAACTTACCGCGTAAGACGGCCGCCATGGGGCACTTCTGGTGCGGTATATGGCTGCCGTCTGGCCGGAACATTTTTACCGAGCCGCAGAATTTATCGGAGCTGTCCTTTAATTTGGGCGAACGCCCCCATAATTCCACGGCGCGGCGGTTGAAGTTCTGGATCGTTCCTGAAGCGTCGCAGGAATAAACGGCCACGGGCCCCGATTCAAACAGGATGCGATAGCGCTCTTCACTGGCCTGCAACGCCTGCGCCGCCATTTTGCGCACCGTGATGTCCCGGATATTGCACTGGATGACGGCGTGGCCGTCCTCCTGATAAAGATTGGCGACGACCTCCACCTCCTGATGCCGTCCTCCCCGGCTTTCGAGCGGCAGGTCTTCGTAACGGACTTCATGCTGCCGTTTTAGTTTCCGGAACATCTCCTGACTTGAGGCTTCGTCCTGGAGCAAACCGATCTCGTACAGTTCCTTTCCCACCAACTGGGCTTGCGAATAGCCCAGCAATTTCGTCATGAACGGATTCGCATCGGTGATCTTGCGGGTCACGGGGTCGAGGAGCAAAACCCCATCATGCGCCGCTTCAAAAAGGCGGCGATAGCGGACTTCCGAAACGCGAACCTTCTCTTCGGCCTGCTTGCGGGTGGTGATGTCTGTGATGTTCTCCAGTACCGCGATGGGCTTGCCCGCACTGTCGCGGTCCAATGTCTTGCGGGCCAGCACAGTGATGCGCTGGCCGGCGCGGTTCACATGGATCAACTCTCCAGTCCAGCGTTCTGTCCGGTAAAGCTCGGCGATCATTTCCTTCAAGGGCGTGAGGAATTCCGTTTTGAGCAGCCGGTGGCTGATCTTTCCCAACGCCTCTTCCCGTGACCAGCCGTACAGCTCTTCGGCACCGTGATTCCAATAGAGGATGCGTCCCTCCATATCGCGCACGATGATGGCATCGTGGCTTAGGTCCAGCAGCCGCGCTTTTTTGGAGATATCCAGCTCGGCCCGCTTGTGCTCGGTGACGTCCGCCAGCGCCACCCGGCACTCCTTTCCCGAGTGGGCCATGATGGCCCGCATTTGCACGTCCACCGGCGTCTTGCCGGTCGGTTGCAAGCGTGCATCGTATTCACCTTTCGTCTTGCGCCTGAACACTTGCTGCAAAAAAGCGATGCAACCAGCGCGATCTGGTGACGATACGAAATCGCTGAAACGCCGTCCTGCCAATGCGCTTCGGTGGGTTCCCAACAGGCTGGCGGCGGCTAGGTTGGCCTCGATCACATTGCCCGCCGGATTGAGGGTGAGGTAACCGATAGGCGCGAAATCGTAAAGGTCGCTATACTTTTCCAGCCCCGTCTCCATCGCATCCCGGGTCTTTCGCAGCTCCTCATTCTGCATCTCCAGCTCTATCTGATGAACCTCCAGTTCGTGGAGCATCCGTGACGGTTCGGCTTGCGGCTGCGGCACGCCTGGCTTTACCGGCCTTTTCCCCGAGTTACGCAAGCTGGCCTCCGCGCGACGGCGCAAGGCGGGAGGAAGCAGCAAGATATCAGGTTTTTTAGGCATGGTGTTCCTTAGGCTTTACCAATTTCCTTCGCCTTCTGACGGACTTTCTTGAGGACCTTGACGGGAGGCTCTTTAGCCGGCTTCTTGCCGGTTCGTTTGAACTTCACCGTATGCTCCGCGAAATGTTTCTCCAACTGAGCATGCTTCTCGCGCAATTGCGCTTCCAATGCCTTGGCGGCGGTGATGTCGGCGAAAGTGATCACGATGCCATCGATATGGTCATCCAGCGTCCGGTAAGGCATGATACGTACCGTGAACCAGCGTCCATCGGTGGCACTGACCGCCTTCTCGACGACGCCCAGCTTTTTGGCCACCCGGCGCGAATCCGAGACCAGTTGCGGATAGATTAGGTCGGAGGCCAGGTCAGTGACCGGTCGGCCAACGTCACCGGGGATCAGCTTGATTATCTTCGTCGCTTGCGTGGTGAACCGGCGCACCTTCAGATCATTATCCAGGAACAACGTGGCGATGTCCGTGCTGTTCAGCAGGTTCTTCATGTCGTTGTTGGAGCGGGACAACTCATCCACCCGGGCTTGCAGCTCTACATTGACCGTCTGCAACTCTTCATTCAGCGATTGCATCTCCTCCTTGGAAGTCGTGAGTTCTTCGTTGGTGGACTGAAGCTCCTCGTTGGTCGATTGCATCTCTTCCGTGGTGGACCGCAGATCTTCCTGAAAGGTCTGCATCTCCTCCCGGGTGGTTTGCAACTCCTGGCTCACCTGTTTGTGTTTCCGTTCCAATTCACTGACACGGACCCCGCGCGCTGAACTCTTCGCGGACGGAGCTGTGACGGCGGTCTCCAAAGGAGCGGGCACATCCGTGAAAATGATCATTACCAGGCCCCGCAAGGGTTCAGGATCTTTAAGCCGCTGAACCGTGAGATTCACATATTGGTCACCCAGGCGAAGACCTTTGACCACTTCGGTTCCTTCCTGCCGGAGCACCTTCTGAAAGGCCGTGGTGATCTCATAGCGCAAGCCTTCACGAGCCATGACGAAAATATTCCAGTTCGCTTTGCCTGCTGCGGGTTCGAGGTATTTTCCGGTATGTCCGCTGACATAGAGGATATTGCCTTTGTCGTTCACCAGCACCGAGGGTGAGGAATAATGGTCCAGGACCAGCTTGTCTGCGAGGGCTTGCAGGCTCTGCGTCGGTGGGGGCTCACGCCGGGTACCCGTTCCTACGGGCAATGGGGGGGCAAAGGACGAAGGGAATTCTATGGGATCTG
>JAJNBN010000241.1 GCA_021156225.1 Verrucomicrobiota bacterium
TGGCTGTGGTCGTGCCTTGCCATGGCGCGGCGTCAGGGCCAGCGACGGCAGTTGTGGAAGACAAAGATTTTGCGGCGTTGCAGGCTAATGCCAAGAAGGTTTTCAAAGACGATGTCGATCTGTTCATCAAGAACTACTGTGCCAAATGCCACGGCATCAAACGGCAAAGAGGGGGCATCAACCTCGAGTTCGCCCTCAAGAATCCGGGTGACCCGGCTTCTGTCGTCCGCTGGAAGCAATCGGTCGGGAGCGTAAAGACGCATGACATGCCGCCGGAAGACGAGGACAAGCAGCCGACGGATGAGGAGCGGCAGCGGTTTTTGGCGGGGATCAACCAAGTCAAGTATCTGAGCCCGAAAGATCCCGGTGAATTTGTGATCCGACGCCTGACCAAGATGGAGTATGGGAACACGCTACATGATCTCTTCGGTGTGGATGCCTCTATCGCCCATGAGCTGCCGGATGAAGTGTCTGGCGCGGGTTACCTGAATACGCTTTCACCGTTGCAATCGGAACAGTATCTGGGCATCGCGAATAAAGTGCTCGAACAGATTCTCGCACCGGATGGCAAAACACCAACGCCCTTGCAAAAGCAGCTCTTCGGCAAAACACCATCCAGCAAGGGCGAGAAAGAAGCGGCGCGCAAGGTGGCTGGGTCACTGGCGCGGAGTGCTTATCGGCGTCCGCCTACGGAAGCGGAACTGGATGTGCTGATGCAGGTATTTGCGCTGGGGCGGGAGAACAAATTTTCCTATCAGGCATCGCTGGGGCTGATGCTCAAGGCGGTGCTCGTATCGCCGCAATTCCTCTTCATCACGCCTGCGAGCGAGGTGGAGAAGGGGAGCAAGATCGTGCCGCTGGATGATTATCAGTTGGCGTCGCGCCTGTCGTATCTGCTCTGGGCGACGATGCCGGATGCGGAACTGTCCGCGCTGGCTGATAGCAAGAAACTGCATGAGCCGGAGGTGTTGAAGGCGCAGGTGAAGCGCATGCTGGCGGATACGCGGTCACGGGCGTTGTTCGATGGTTTTGGCGCGCAATGGTTGGGGTTGGGTGCGCTGGCGGACAAGACGTTTGACGCGACGAAGTTCCCGCAGATGACGCCGGCGATGCGCACGGCGATGTATGACGAAGCGCGCCTGTTCTTTGAGAGCATCGTGCGGGAGAATCGCAGCGTGGTGAGCTTCGTGGACAGTGATTACACGTATCTCAATGAAACTCTGGCGACGGTTTATGGGCTGGAGAAAAAAGTCATCGGACCGGAGATGCGCAAGGTGGCACTGACGGATGCGAATCGCGGCGGTATTCTCGGTATGCCCGGTGTGCTGGCGACGACCTCGTTCCCGAACCGCACCAGCCCCGTGCTGCGTGGGGTGTGGGTGCTGGAACAGGTGCTAGGCGAGCATGTGCCGCCCGCGCCACCGAACGTGCCATCGCTGGAAAAGCAGCAGAAGGTGGAAAACCTGACGCTACGTCAACGCACGGAGTTGCATCGGAACAATGCGGCGTGTGCGAACTGCCACAAGATTCTTGATCCGATCGGATTTGGTCTGGAGAACTTCGATGCCATCGGGCGCTGGCGGGATAAGGATGATAGCGGCGGGCCGATCGATGCAGCGGGTGAATTGCCGGGTGGCAAACGGTTTGCTGCGCCGAAGGAGCTGAAGCTGTTCATCGCTGGCCGTAAGGAAGATTTGGCGCGCAATCTGACCTCGAAATTGATGGCCTATGCCTTGTGCCGCCAATTGGAAGGCTACGATGAGATCGTGGTGGACCAAATGATGGAAACCATTGCCAAAGATGGTTATCGGATGCAGACTCTTATAGCTGAAATAGTCACGAGTTATCCGTTCACGCAGCGCCGAATCCAATAACATCATGAGAACAAACTTTCTGATCGATCGTCGCACGTGCCTGAAGGGGATCGGAGCCGCGCTCGCGTTGCCATTTTTTGAATCCCTGAGCTGGGCGGCACCGGGCCAGAAGACTTACAAGCCGCCGGTGCGAATCGGTTTCATGTACATGCCGCACGGTGTGATCATGGATCAGTTCTGGCCGAAAGATCCGGCGAATTTCCTCACGACACCGCCGCCGGCCTTGGAATCGTTGAAGCCAGTGATCGAATATTGCCTGATGATGAAGGGGATCTCAGGCATCCCGATCTCGCCGTTCAATGGTGCGCCGCATGCGTTGGAATTATCGACTTGGCTGACGGCCACGTTGCCGGACGCGAACCGGCGCAATCAGATCAATATCGCGATTTCGGCCGACCAGATCGCGGCCAATTATGTAGGTGGCATGACGGCGCTGCCGTCGCTGGAGTTGGCGACGATGCCGCAGACGCATAAGGAAAATCAGGAGGGGTTGAACGAGGGGTATTACTCGCATTGCAGTTTCCGTTCACCGACGCAGGCAGTTCCTGCGGAGACGAATCCGCGGGCGGTGCTGAATCGCCTTTTCAACAAGACGGGATTGACCAGCGGTGGTGCGAAATCTCCTGAAGCCATGCGCCGTGAGGCGCTGGATCGCAGCATGCTGGATCTGGTGCTGGGTGGGGCGAAAGATTTGCGCAGGACGTTGCCGCAGGTGGATCAGCACAAGCTGGACGAGTATCTGGACAGCGTGCGCTCTGTGGAGCGGCGTATCGCGGCCATCGAATATCGGCAGAAGGAAGCGGCCTTGGAGAAGGCGGGCGTCAGCGTGACGAAGCGTAGTGCGACGGATTCGCCGCCCATCGAGGTGAAGATTCCGATCGGTGACAAGCGCAGCGAATACATGCAGGTGATGTGCGACCTGAACGTGCTGGCGTTCCAGACGGACACGACGCGCGTGAGCAGTTACATCGGGTCCACGCCAAACGGGGTTTCTTATCCAGAGCTCGGCTTCTCCGATGCGCATCACTCACAGACGCATCATAACAACGAAGATGGCAAGGTCGGGAAGGTCGCGGCGATCACGGCATTCAACATCTCTCAGTTCGCCTACATGGTGAAGAAGATGCACAGCTTGAAGGAAGGCAATGGCACCTTGCTAGATAATTGCATCATGATGTGGGGCTCGGGCCTTGAGGACGGTAATAAGCACACACGAGAGAATCTTCCCTTCATCGTTGCGGGCAAGGGTGGCGGTTCGCTCAATACGGGACGTTACCTTACCGGTATCAAAGGTAATCAAGGCGATCTGCTCTCTACATTACTCGATTGCGCGGGTGTGCCGCTGGATCGTCCGGTGGGCATGGCCACCAAGCAGATCACGCAGATGAAGGCTTCGGCGTAGGTGGTTGGTGATTCAACCGGCCCAGATGAAACGGACTGTTTATCTCATCCTTTTTCGAGGAGTTGGTGGGAAGACGCAACTGCCGGTTCAGGCACTCCGCGAAAAGCTCACCGAGGCAGGCTTTGAGAACGTGGCCACTTACATCAATAGTGGCAATGCCATCCTCCGCAGTCGATTGAGCCGGAAGCAGGTTGTCGCCACCATCGCAGATATTTGCCGCAAAGAATTTGATTTCGACAAAGCGATCTTCGCGCCGACGTTGGCGGAGTGGGATGATTTAATCGTCAGCAATCCATTCATCGCGACCGGGGCAGCCGCCCCGACAACGGTTCATGCGGCGTTACTGGAGAGCAAACCCAAGAAGGAAGATCTTGAACGTATTCGCGCGTGTGCAGTGAAGGGAGAGGAGATTGAGATCCGTGGGGATGTCGCGTTTCTCCATACACCGCATGGCTTTGGTAAAAGCAAGATGGCCGAGAAGTTTGATCAATGGATTGGCGTAACGAACACGGCGCGAAATTGGAATACCGTGCTTAAGCTGGCGGAACTGGGACGTGCGGCGGAGAAATAGATTTCTTCAAGGCGCTGGTTCGCTGAGCAGGAAGAAGCGCTGTGGATCGATGAATTCGTTGGTGAAGGGGGGTGTCGCTCCGGATACTTCAACGTAGGGACCAGCAGCATTCGTGGAGCTCAGCAGTTGATAGTCGCCCATCCAAGAAAGAACCAGAGCGTCAGCATCATGATTCGTCGTGAACTCGATGGGCGCCAATGCTGCGGGGACGACCTCGCCCGTGGACAGGATGCGAGCGGGATAGCTGCCGGTTGGCCAGCCAGTGGGGTTGACGAATTTGATCTGGCTGAGTTGTGTCGCGGTCAATCCTTGAGAGTCGGTGCCGACATATACGTGATGGGGCCCACCACCATTGGTAGAGCCGCTCCAACGCAGGATGGAAAGACCGGAGCCAGACCAAGGAACGGCACTACTGTTGAGAAAGCGCAGAGTGGTGCTAGCCGCTACGCCGTGGTAATTGAGATCTAATGTGGGACCGGTCGCCTGCGGGCTGGCGCAGGAGAAGACAGGCTCGCCGAGCACCTGAAGCTGCCCAAGCTGTTGAGTTGTTCCGCTCGCCCTCAACATGCCGCTATTAAGAGTGAAGATACCTGCGTTGGAGAGGGAGCCTCCGGTCAGGAAGAATCGTGCGCCAGGCCCAACTTCAATGTTGGTCACGGTCAAGGTTCCCCCACGCAATTCGTAGCCAACAAAGTTTTCGAGCCACAGGCGATTCAGAATGCGATGGTTGCCGTTGTTGTGAATGAAGGAGGCTTCGGCACAACCAATTGTGTGGATGGAAGTGTTCGAGGAGACCAGTTCGCCGCCGTTCAGCATGTAACCGCCGCCTTCATCGATCGTAAGGGCGGTGGTGTGATTGGTTCCGCCTGATTGTGTGAATCCGCCGCCACGAAGATCATTGGTGCCGCAGACGAGCAGACCGCCATTCAAAGTGTAATTGCCGAAAACGGACACGCCGTCGGAACGCAATTTGCCTTCGAAGAACATGGTGGAATTCGTATGGACACCCCCGGATTGAATGAAATGTCCGTGACCGGAAGGGAACACAGAGCCGAGGGAAAGGGTTTCGGAAATCAGGAGACCACCGGAAAGTTGATAATCCGCTGTCCCGGAGAGCCAAGGGAGGTCGATGAAGGTTGTGATGTTCGTTCCGCCAGATTGTAGAAAGCTGCCTTCAACAAAACTTATCGTGGTGCCGTGAAAGTTACCGGCTTGCAGCAGATACTCTCCACGAGCATTTGCCGCCACGAAGAATTGTTCACCGACGCGCAGGTTGCCGATTTCGGCATCACCGCTGGCTTGAACGAATCGTGCGAGGCCAGGGCCGGAGGCTTGGAATTGAAGTTCGACGAGAGAGGAGAGAAATGTGCCGTTGGTGAGACCGTAAGTGGTTGCACCTTTCATTTGCAGGTTTGCCGTTTCATTGGTGCCGCCAATTTGGACGACCGTGCCGCCATTGTTCTGGCCGACGACGAACAACCCAACGGACAGAAATGAGTTCTGCAGATTCAGCGCAGCGGGAGCTTCAGTACCGGTGCGGATGGAGTTGAACATCACGTGCGAGTTTTCCGAGAAGGTCGCCGGGCCGTTCACATAAAATGTGCCGCCGCGCAGGGCGGAGGAAAAGCTCGTTAACGCGCCATTGGTGCCGACGATGAAATCGGAGCTCACGACGAGAGGGACGGAAAGTCCCGAGTAATTCAACAGAAGAAGATTCGAGGAGCCTGCGGGGGCATCCACGGTGAGATAGTTGAGGTAGAGAGAGTTGGTGTCTGCTGTCGTGCTCGCGTTGATGGCCAGAGCCTTGAAACCGGAATTTCTGAACGCGACAAGTTCTTGCTCGAAGGACGGGGCTACGCCGAGGGACCAAAAGGATTCTTCCCAGTTGCCGCTCGTGGTCTTGGTCCACTCATTGGTGGCCCCCGAGGCTGGAGGCGTGAAGTTAACAATTAGCGAGAGAACAAAGAGATAGATCGATGCACGCGCATTCATACAGGCAATTAACCTCCGACCCGCAGAATGGCCGTGCGATGGGGTGAACCCTCCAAATGCAAACCAGTATGGTCCCCAGCATTGATGCGTGCAGCTTCTAGCGCGAAAAGGCGTAAGACATTGCCTGACTGGAGCTTCCGACTCTAAAAGTCTGTGGGTGCC
>JAJNBN010000242.1 GCA_021156225.1 Verrucomicrobiota bacterium
AGAAAGTGACCTTCTCGAAATCCTGGTTGGCATTCAAGAACGTGATGGCTTCGCGAATCGCGATCCGCGTGGCGCGATCCATCGGAAAGCCATAGGCACCGGTGCTGATGGCGGGAAAAGCGATGGTCTTCAAACCGTTTTGCGCGGCGACTGCCATACTGTTCCGATAGCAGCGCGCGAGCTTCTCGTCCTCGTTGCGATCGCCTCCGTTCCAGATGGGGCCAACGGTATGAATGACATGCTTGGCCGGGAGGTTGTAACCTTTGGTGATTTTTGCTTCACCGGTAGGGCAACCTTTCAACCTTTTGCATTCCTCATACAGTTCCGCTCCGGCACCACGATGAATGGCTCCATCGACGCCACCGCCGCCCAACAACGAACTGTTGGCCGCATTGACGATTGCATCAATCGTCAATTTCGTGATATCACCAGAGATAATCTCAATGCGCGAATGCATCTTGGGTAAAGGTTTACCCCTCAATCCCTAATGGAGCCAACGGAATTCTTCCGTTTCTGTATTTATACGGAGATACTTTTGTGCTGTGGCAATTTTTAGTCTGGTTTCAGCAATAAATAGTAATTCCTTTGTTTTCAATGACTTAGAACGCAAAAGTGTTGCGTATTTAAGGACGAGCGGTTTTTATTTAGCCATCGCATGTCGGAGACAAGGCAAGACGGGGAGAACGAAAAAAGGCAGTTAGGACGAGGGGCCGCGCATGGAAGAGTCGCGTTGACTCTTTTTGTGGATTGCGCTTGCACCGACGGGACTCTGGTCCAGAGTGAATCAGACAGTTCTCTGGGGGAAAATATCTTGCTGCAGCTTGGCCCCTGATGCGAGGTGTGAATTGTAAACCACCTATTATTGGTATGTTCAGGCGTTTGCCATTTCAGTGGAAAGTCACAGCGGTCAACATGCTGACCAGCGTAGTGACCTTGCTTATTGCCTGCGGTGCCATCGTCGGCTACGAGGAGTACACTTTCCGGCAGGCCAAGGTTCAAAAGCTGGGCTCCATTGCCGAGCTTGCCAAAGACAGGAGTACACTCGTTTTGTTGCAGAAAGGTGGCGATCAGAGGGAGCGCAACCCTTTCGAATATTTGCGCAACGAACCTAACGTTCTCGCCGCCTGCCTGTATGGCAGTGACAATGAACTCGTGGCCAAATATTTGCCGGGCCAGGGAAATGAATTCCTGCCGCGCGAGCCATCCAAAGTGCGGTACCGTTTTGATGACAAGGCCCTCTACATGTTTGAGCCCGTGGTCTACAACGGCAAACAGCTCGGCACGGTTTATCTGAAGGCCGATCTTACTGAACGTTTCGCCGACCGTTTGATCCAGTATGCCAAGATCGTCCTGGCGTCCTCGTTGATCGCGTGCCTGCTGGCGTTGCTGTTTTCTTTCCGTCTTCAGCGCATCATCACTGATCCGATCCTGGAACTGGCACGGACAGCCAAGACTGTTTCGGACAAACGGGACTATTCCGTTCGTGCCCGCAAAACCAGTGAGGACGAGATCGGGCAGATGATCGAAGCATTTAACCGCATGCTGGCGGACATCCAGCAGCGTGATGCCGAATTGCAGGCGGCCAACAAACGCGCGGAAGAGGCTAACACACTTTTGGAACAACGCGTGGAGGAGCGCACCTCGGCCCTGCGCCAGGCGACCCGTGAGGCCCAGGATGCGAAGGAGGCGGCCGAAGTCGCGAACCAGACCAAGAGCGCGTTCCTCGCGAACATGAGCCATGAGCTGCGCACGCCGCTCAATGCGATCATCGGATACAGTGAGATGCTCCGGGAAGAGGCGGAAGACCTCGGCGAACAGCCGTTCGTTGATGACCTCAACAAAGTTCACTCGGCGGGAAAACACCTGTTGGGTCTCATCAATGATGTGTTGGACATCTCGAAGATCGAGTCCGGCAAGATGGATCTTTATTTGGAAACCTTTGATATCGGCCAATTGGTCCGCGAGGTGTCCAACACGATCACTCCGCTCGTGGCGAAAAACTCCAACCGTCTCGAAATGGTGTTTCCGGACGACATCGGCCTGATGTATGCCGACATGACGAAAGTTCGTCAGGGGTTGTTCAATTTGCTGAGCAATGCTTCCAAATTCACGAGTAATGGCGTCATCCGGCTGGAGGCCTTGCGGGTTAATAACGGGGAGGAAGACTGGATCCATTTTAAGGTCAGTGACAGCGGTATCGGCATGACCCAGGAGCAGATGGACCGGCTCTTTCAGGCGTTCGTTCAGGCGGATGCAGGCACCACCAAGAAGTTCGGCGGCACTGGTCTGGGATTGGCGATTACCCGCCATTTTTCCCGCATGATGGGTGGTGACACCACCGTGGCCAGCGAGTTTAAGAAAGGCTCTACATTCACCATTCGGTTGCCGGCCAAGGTGGCAGCATCCACACCTGAGGCTCCGGTTCTTCAAATTCGTCCGTCCAGCGAAACTTCAGTTGAGGCCACTGCGGGTAAGGTGCTGGTGATCGATGACGATCCCACCATCCATGATCTGCTTAAACGTTTGCTTCAACGGCAGGGTTTTAAAGTCAGCGGCGTGCAATCCGGCCGGGAAGGATTGAAACAAGCGCGGGAATTGAAACCGGACGTGATCATTCTGGATGTGATGATGCCGGAGATGGATGGGTGGAACGTCCTGTCTTCGCTCAAAAACGATTCCGTATTGAGCGACATTCCCGTGGTGATGCTTTCCATGATCGAGGACAAGCACATGGGCTTTGCCTTGGGCGCGGCCGATTATCTGACCAAACCTATCGACCGGGAAAAACTTTCCAGCATGCTGCGCAAGTACCGCCGGACCTCAGATGAGGCGCTGGTGCTGGTGGTTGAGGATGAGGAAGGCGTGCGTCAGTTCATGAGGGTATTGCTGGAGCGTGACGGTTGGACGGTAATGGAAGCTGGCAATGGCCAGGAGGCCTTGGCACGGGTGGCCGAGAAACGGCCGTCCTTGATTTTACTGGACCTGATGATGCCCGAGATGGATGGTTTTGAATTCGTATCCGAGTTACGCGAAGTGACCGAATGGAAAGACATCCCGGTGGTGGTGATCACGGCGATGGAGCTGACAGCCAGTGATTATCAGCGTCTGAATGGCAACGTCACCAAGATTATGCGCAAGGGCAGCTATCAACAGGAACAGTTGATGTCAGATGTACGGCAGTTGGTGACTTCCTTTGTGGAATCAAGCGTCAGTGCGGCAGAAGAGCGCAAAAAGACAGAGCATACGAAATAAGAAAGATACTATGGCCAAGATACTGCTGGTGGAAGACAACGAGATGAACCGGGACATGCTTTCCCGGCGATTGGAGCGCCGCGGGTATGTCGTCGTGATGGCTGTGGATGGCAATGAGGGCGTGGCCAAAGCGCAGAGCGAGAATCCGGATTTGATTCTCATGGACATGAGCCTACCGGTGCTGGATGGCTGGGAGGCCACCAAACTGCTGAAATCCTTCCCGGTGACCCAGAAGATTCCTATCATCGCGCTGACGGCGCACGCCATGGCCGGTGACCGGGAAAAAGCCATGGAAGCGGGCTGTGATGATTACGACACCAAGCCTATCGAGTTGACTCGCCTGTTAGAAAAGGTGGAAGTGTTGTTGAGGAAGCAAGCTGGCGCATAGAAACTCCCCCAATTTATTACGTCCATGCCCGACCCAATCGCCAGCAATCCGGATGCGGAACCCACGTTAGGGGTGGATCACCAGATGGGGGAAACGGATGAGCTGTCCGGTGTTCGTCACAGCTTGCGCACGCCTCTGAACCAGATCATCGGCTACTGCGAGATGTTGCAGGAAGACCTGTCGGATCTGGGACAGGAGCATCTGCTTCCGGATCTGCAGAAGATCCATACGGCGGGGGGACAGTTGCTGGCTCTGATCAATGAAGGACTGGCCCCGTGGAAGATTGAAACAGGGCGTGTTGACCTGGATAGCATGCGGCTGGAGATGCGGACGCCGCTGAATTTGATCATTGGTTACGCCGAGCTGAGCCAGGAGATGATGGATGATTCCGGCAATCTGCGCATCACCTCCGATCTTCAGAAAATCACGGCCGCCGCGCATAACCTGTTGACGATGTTCAACAGCCAGACTTTTCCGGCGCAGATCAATACGAGGACCCGCAATTCACTGCCGGGCGGTTCGGCTGAGGCCACCTTGGGGCGGGGAACCACGTTCATCCGCAAGATCGACACTTCAGGCTCTGGCAATGGGCGCATCCTGCTCATCGATGACAATGAGATGAACCGGAATATGCTGGGACGCCGTCTGGAGCGTCTCGGGCATAAGGTGACGGAAGCGGAGAATGGGCTCGAGGGCTTGAGCATGTTGCAGACGGGTGAGTATGACCTCATCCTGCTGGACGTCCTGATGCCGGTGATGAACGGCTTCGAGACATTGAAACAGCTCAAGGCGGACAAGGCATTGCGACACCTGCCGGTCATTATGATCTCGGCCATGGATGAGATCGATGCAGCGGTGAATTGCATCGAGGCGGGCGCGGAAGATTATCTGCCCAAGCCTTTCAATCCCGTCCTGCTCAAGGCGCGCATCTCGGCTTCTTTGGAAAAAAAGCGCCTGCGCGATAGTGAGCAGGCTCATACGGCGGAACTCCGCACGGAACGCGAAAAATCAGACCGCTTGCTGCATTGTATTCTGCCCAAGGCGATCGTGGAGCGGTTAAAGAATGGGGAGACCACCATCGCGGACACGTTTGATGAAGCGACGGTGCTCTTTGCTGACATCCTTGATTTCGAACATCTCTCCAAGCAATATCCACCGGAGCGGATGGTCCAGTTGCTGAACGATATTTTTTCCGGGTTCGACTGGTTGGTGGACATGCACGCCATGGAGCGCATCCGCACGGTCGGGGATTCGTATATGGCGGTTTCCGGTGTGCCTTCACCGCGAGGAGATCATGCTACGGCCGCGGTGGAAGTGGCGATGGAGATGCTCCGCATCACCAACCGTTTCAACAGCCGTAATGGGGTGGATTTCAAAGTGCGCGTCGGGGTCTGCACTGGTCCGGTAATGGCTGGCATCGTGGGGCGTAAAAAGTTCCTCTATTACCTCTGGGGCCAGACGGTGAACATCGCACGCGAACTGGAGGTGACCGCTCCTGCGGGGGCCATCCAGGTGAACCAGATCATCCATGACACCCTGCATGAAAAATTCGTCTTTAAAGAAGGCGGGAAGCCTTTGACTGTGGGCAAAGATAAGGTGACGACTTACTTTGTCACCGGTCGTCCTATCAAGACCGCCTGAGGTTTTTCGCTTATCAAAGCAAAAAGCCCGGTCTGAATCATTTCAGACCGGGCTTTCGAATTTTGCAGGACCCGATTATTTCTGGTTCACCAAGAACTCTACTACATCCCGGATCTCGCGCTTGGTCAGCATCTCCTTGACCGTATCAGGCATGCCGGAAAGGCCTTTGGCTTTCGCGGAGATTTCGGCTGGTTTGAACTTCATCAGCTTCATTTCGCCGTCTTCATTCACCAGCAGGGCGAATGAATCCTTGGTGTCTTCCTTCACGACGCCCACGAAGTTGCGTCCGTCCTTGAGGTTCACGGTCACGTTCTCGAAGCCGGCGGCCACGACTTTGTTCGGGAAAAGGATGGATTCAAGGATGTAGCGGCGCTCCTGGCGCTTGCCGATATCCCCAAGGTTTGGCCCGGCATCGCCGCCTTCCGAGCCTTGCACACGATGGCAGCGGATGCAGGAAACCTCGATCTTCTCCACGAAGATTTTGCGGCCAGCGTCCTTGTCGCCCCCCATCAGGCATTCCACATAAGCACCCAGCCCGCCGTCGTCTGGCCGGGCTTGGTTGAACTTGGCCAACCGTTCTTTCACATCGGCTTCAGGACGCTTCGCGGCGGCTTCCACCAAGTCGAGCTGCAACTCCTTGGCCACCTTGCCGGCGTTCAAATCATCCAACCATTGGTTCAGCAATGTGGCTGCCTCTTTTCCGGCAATGGCAGA
>JAJNBN010000243.1 GCA_021156225.1 Verrucomicrobiota bacterium
CTATGGAAACACTGCTTAGCATCTGCCTCGGTATCGGCTTGAGTGCCGCGTGTGGGTTTCGCGTGTTCATCCCCATGCTCATCGTCAGCATCGCCGCGAATGCCGGCCATCTGACCTTGGCTAAGGGATTCGAATGGCTGGCCAGTGATGCCGCCGTCGTCTCCTTCGGTCTCGCGACCGTCTTGGAGATCGGTGCGTATTACATCCCGTGGCTGGATAACTTGCTCGACTCCATCGCCAGTCCTTCGGCGGTTGTCGCCGGCACGATCATCACCGCCTCGGTGATGACCGATATGAGCCCTTTCATGCGCTGGACCTTGGCCGTCATCGCCGGTGGTGGCGTGGCCGCGGCCGTGCAAGGCACTACCGTGCTGGCCCGTGCCACTTCCACCGCACTCACCGGGGGTCTCGCGAATCCCATTCTGGCCACCATCGAATTGGGCGGCTCCGGAATCGTGAGCTTGATGGCTTTCTTCGTCCCGCTGCTCACGCTGGCTATCATCGTGACCGTCCTCATCCTGGTCGGTCGCAAGTTGCTGAAACGCAAAGCGGAGAAAGCAATGCCGCCACCGATGCCGGTGTGACCAATCGTTAAAAGGTTGAAACGTTAAAACGTTGAATCGTATCTCACGATTCAACGTTCTTAACTTTTTAACGAACTGTAACGAATCTCGTCCGCTCAGAACTGCTTCAAAAACCGCAGATCATTCTGATAGAACAGGCGGATGTCATCGATGCCATAGCGGATCATCGCGATGCGTTCGATGCCGAAGCCGAAGGCCCAGCCGCTCCATTGCTCCGGATCATAGCCCACCGTCTCGAACACCTGCGGATGCACCATCCCGCACCCCGCGATCTCCAGCCAGTCCTTGCCCATCTTCTTGGTGAGCGAACTTGCGAAATCGATCTCGAAACTCGGTTCCGTATAGCTGAAGTAGTGAGGACGGAAGCGCAACTTCACTTCGTCACCCAGCAATTCCTTGAAAACATATTCCACCGTGCCCTTGAGGTCACCCACCGTCACGCCCTTGTCCACATACAGACCTTCGATCTGATGGAACGTTGGATTATGCGTGGCATCCGCATTATCACGGCGATAAACGCGGCCCGGTACAATGATGCGGATCGGTGGCGCCTGCTTCTCCATCACGCGGATCTGCACGGAAGATGTGTGCGTGCGCAGCAACGGCTTCGGTCCCGAGCCCGTGCCGACATAGAAAGTATCCTGGGCATCGCGCGCCGGATGATCCGCCGGTGTGTTCAAGGCATCGAAGCAATGGTACTCGTCCTCGATCTCCGGTCCATCCGCCACCACAAACCCTATTTTACGGAAGCAGCGGACGATGTCCTCCGTCACCTGCGTCAGCGGATGCAGCTTGCCCAGCGCATGACGGCGGCCGGGTGCCGTGAAATCCGTCGGTTCTTTCGGCAAGGCGGCTTTAAGTTCCAGTTCCGCCCGGCGTTCGCCGATGATGCGTTCCAGTTCCTGCTTCGCGTCATTGATCGCCTTGCCCGCCGCTGGTTTTTCTTCCTTGGAGAGTGTCCCGAGCTGTTTCATCAGCGCGGTGATCTTGCCATTGGAACCGAGATAGGAGGTGCGGGCCTGATCCAAGGCCGCCAGATCAGCCGCGGACTGGAGTTCAGCCAGCGCGGACTGCTTCAAAGGATCAATCTGTGCCACGAAAGACATAGTGCGGGCGAAAAGATAGGGGAAGGACCGGACGCGACCAACAAAAAAGGGCGGCTGTTTAGGCCGCCCTTCCCTGTTGAAAAAAACTAAAGCTTAGGCCTTGGCTTTGGCTGCCGTGGCGATGTTCGCCATCTTGGTCTTCAGCGCATCGCCGGACACGCGAACGAGTTCGGTGAACGCGGCGGCGTCGGTCGCAGCGATGTCAGCGAGGGCCTTGCGGTCCAGCGTGACTTGCGCGGCCTTCAGGCCTTCCATGAACCGGCTGTACGTCGTGCCGGCCGAACGGGCGGCGGCATTGATACGCACCTGCCAGAGGGCGCGGTAGTTGCGCTTCTTGGTCTTCCGATCGCGGAAGGAATACTGCATGCCGTGATCGAGGGCGTCGGCGGCATAGCGGTAAAGTTTGGAACGGCGCATCCGGAAGCCTTTGGCGGCTTGCAGCGTACGGATACGGCGCTTACGGGAAGCTGGGGCGTTTGTAACACGCATGTCAGTAAATCAGTTGAGGGTGAAAATTAGTGGCTGTAGGGCAGACTGCCGATGATGCGCCACATGTCCGTCTTGTCCACCATGACACCCTTGCCGAGGGAGCGACGGCGCTTCGGGCTCTTGCCCGCCAACAAATGGCGGCGGCCTGCACGGGCGCGCTTGATCTTGCCGCTGGCGGTGATTTTGAACCGCTTCGACACGGACTTCTTCGTTCTGATGCCTTTAGGACGACGCATAACTAATCGACTTTCGTTCTATTAAAAGAGCGCGAACTATATGGACCGGGTGGCAGGTGTGCAAGCGGTATTTTAACTACAAGCTGAAAAAGAAAAATGATCCGGGCAGCAGACGCCAAGGAGGTGGGGGTGGGGAACCCCTCTGAAGAAACGTACCGCTACCCGAATCATTAGCAAAACTAGGAACGACACCAAAAATTGTCAACCTAGAACTCCGCAAATATACGGAGAATCAACGTAGACGTAGTATCTTTAAGTGTTCTGAAAGAGGAACTTGCAAAAATCCCGATGATGCCAACCGATTACAATCAGAGAAAAATGACGAATTTCTTTCTTTTCCACGTGACACGAGGATTTCTTGGCCTATATTCACGCCCCTGCTGCGGCCGACCCTATCGTCCAGCGGTTAGGACACCGCCCTTTCACGGCAGTAACCGGGGTTCGAATCCCCGTAGGGTCGCCACTTTCGAGCCGCAGAACTTCCCAGCCCTGTAAAATCAGGGCTTTTGCGTGGTTTCATCCAGCCTGATCGCCCGATTATCTTCGACGTTTTGGATCAGGAAATGCCGACGAACTCTGTTCTCCCTTGCTCATCCCAGTGTCTAAAAAGCTCAACACTTGGGCATTTACCTACAAAAACAACCGTCAACACCTCCATTTACGCGATTTTTCCCGGTTGGAATCAATTGTGCTCATACATAATGCGACAGGATGAATCCTGTTCACTGTGTGCCTATGAAAGTCATCCGGCCCAATTGCAGAGTCCAATTCACCGCCGAGGATATCGCTTTCGTTCTGGAAGTCCTCAGTCCCGGCACCGACACCAACCCCACCCTCATCCAGCTTCTCGGTGATGAAGATTCCCGCGACCAGATCCTGGATGACGAACGGCTCCATCAAGCCCTGCTGGAAGGCACCAGATGCCTGCGTGTCTCCACGCATTTCTATTTCTATGTGCTGGTGCGCCGCGTTTTGAAGAAGGCCGGCATCGAAGACCGACGCGTGGCGGATTACGTCGCCGAACTCCTCGCCGAGTTCACGCAATTGGAACGTTTGTCACTGCAAGTCACCGCCGACTTCAATCCGCTCGAATACCTCTTCGAGATGATGGCCGCCCTACAACACGCGGATGAACGCACCTCTTTCCTCATCCGTGCGCACATCGGCAATCATTCGCTCTTCCTCTCCGGCGTATTTCCCGACCGCATCCGCCATCGCGCCGAGAAAAAAGGTTTTCCGGACCTGAGCTACTATGAAGGCATGGGCCGCTCAAACTTCCGCGTGGCCAGCGATCATCGCCTCGCCCGCCACTACGAACTCGCCCCCGTCTTCACCACCTTGAGCGAGTCCTTCCACGAAACCCGCCAAGCCCTGAACGATCTGGCCGAGCGCGTGATCCATCTGGGCGATCCCCTGCAATCCGACGTCCTCCTCCTCAAAGCCTTCGCGAAAAACTAGCGGCTTCAGCTCGCTGAAAAGTAAAATACCCGCCAAGCCTCTCAGCCTGACGGGTGCCAAATCTAATCCTCTTTCGAGGTTCTCCTATTTGTTAATGAACCCCTGCTCCTTCAGCCACCCGATGCATTCGCCCGTCCACGGATGCCGTGAAGCCGGGTCCCACTGAGATTTGCCCAACCCAATCCCGTGCGCGCCCTTCGGATAGATATGCATCGAGAAGGATACGCCGTTCTTCTGCAAGGCAGCGGCAAATTCCAGCGCATTCTCCACCTTCACGGCCTTGTCTTCCACCGTGTGGAAGATGAACGTCGGCGGGGTATCCTTCTTCACCTGCTTCTCATTCGAGAGCAGTTCCACCAATTCCGGCGAGGGATTGTCGCCCAGCAAGTTCTTCTTCGAGCCACCATGCGTCAGCGGCCCCATGCTGATCACCGGATAGCACAGGATGCCGATGTCCGGCCGTGAACTGACTTGGTCGATCGGGTCCTTCGCATTCGCATCACCCGCATCGAAATGCGTGATCAACGTGGACGCCAGATGCCCGCCTGCCGAGGAACCCATCACCCCGATGCGCTTCGCGTCCAGCTTCCACTCGCCCGCCTTCGCCCGCACATACCGTAACGCGCGCGACACATCATTCAACATCACCGGGTGCCGATACCCCGCCGAGCCTAGGCGATACTGCAACACGAACGCCGACACCCCCTGCTCATTCAGCCACATCGCATAATCCCGCCCCTCATGCGGCGCCAGCCCACCATAACCACCGCCCGGACAGATCACGATGGAAGCCCCCGTCGCCTTCTCCGGGTTCGCGAAATACGGCGTCAGCTTCGGCACATCCTTGTCCTCCTTGCCCAAAGCCCCCGGCGCGCCCTCCGGCCAAAGCGGGAATGCCTCGCGGGGCAGGCGTTGCTGAGCGTGGGCTGAAATGACTGTGGCCGCGAAGGCCAACAAACAAAATACCGTGCGAATCTTCATAGGATTGATGGGTGGAGGATATTCAGCATCCAGCGTAAGAGGCAATTGCGGAATGTAAATCGTAGCAGCCAACGTTAGGAGGCTCTAGCATATCTCTGTCCTTATCACTCCTTCCCATCCGCCACCAAACTCCTAATCGGACAATCCTTCTTCTCCGGCTTCGGCAACGAATTTTTCCAAATCAACCACAACACCGCCCCCGCCATCACCCCGCCCAGATGCGCCAGCGCCGAAACACGTCCTAGCCCTGCCAACTGCTGCATCACGATCAACGTCTGCATCGCACACCACAATCCAAACGCCGCCCAGGCCGACATCTCGATCCATCTCGGCCGCGTGTAACGCGACACCCAAAATATGCTGATTTTCTTGTCGGGAAACGCCAGCGCATAGAACGCCAGCACGCCCGAAATACCACCGCTCGCTCCGATGCACGGCACCGACGAACGCGCATCCACTGCCGCATGCAACAAGTCACCCGCGATCGTTGCCGCAAACACCAACATCAGCATCCGTCGCCAACCGATCCGGTTCTCCACATTGTCCCCGAACACATACAGGAAGTAGAGATTCCCCAACAGATGCGCCCAGCTCCCGTGCAGGAAGAAAGAGGTGATGAGCGTCAACCCGCCCAACCGCCCGATCTGGTCCGGAATCATCCCGAAAGCCTTCACCGCCTCATACCGATTCTGAAAAGCCAGCGCGCTTACCAAGAAAACCGTCAGGCATAATCCCCACGTCACCCACGCGTGGTGCTCATGCTCATCATCATCCCGCTCCACCGGTAAACCCAGCAAAGCCGGGACTGACTTCCACCCTGACTCCGGCTCCGGCCCGGTATGTTCACCCATGCGCTGCATTTCATAAATGGCCAGCGCCTCCTTCGCCTTCTGCGGCAGTTCACGCGGCTCTTCCTTCGGCTTCGTCGGCACCGCCACCGGTATCCGCTCAAACTCCTCTGGGTCAAACCACACGAATTGGCAGACCTTACACGCATCCAGTTCCTCCCAGCCCGCACCGCTCGGCACGCTGACCGTCAACATCGGCTTCTCACACGCCGGGCAAGCCCGTCCGAAAACCCCATCGCCATTCCGCACCTTCGCCCACAGTTCCGAGACAAATGCCACCGACCGCGGATTCACCGTGCGCCCCGCGCAACCACGGCAAACCCAATGCAACCCGTCTTCCCAACGTTCGCGCTCCACCTCTCCCCGGCAGTTTGGACAGTAGAACATGGCTTCCCTTCACCTGCCTTTATCCAAGAAAACTCCACACCTGCCCATTACAATTCCATGCCATTGTTTTAATCAGCCATCTCGTGTTCATCATCCTCCTCGATTCAGTTCCCCTTTCTTCCTTTTATTAGCCCGCCGGTGCAACCGGCCCCTATTTGACACCCTCCCGCCCGAACCGTACCTTCCCGCCACATGTTCAAACTCGTCGCACCGTACGAACCTGCCGGAGATCAGCCGCAAGCCATTGCGAAGCTGACCGAGGGGTTGCGCGCGGGCGCGAAGCACCAGACGCTCCTCGGCGTCACCGGCTCCGGCAAGACGTTCACCATGGCGAACGTCATCAAAGAGGTGAACCGGCCCACGCTCGTCATCTCGCATAACAAGACGCTCGCCGCCCAGCTCTACGCCGAGTTCAAGAGCTTCTTCCCGGACAACGCCGTCGAATATTTCGTCAGCTACTTCGATTACTACCAGCCGGAGGCTTACATCCCGCGCACGGACACCTTCATCGAGAAGGATTCCAGCATCAATGAGGAGATCGAGCGCATGCGCCTCTCCACCATGAGCTCGCTCTTCGCCCGCCGCGACGTCATCGTGGTGGCCAGCGTCTCGTGCATCTACGGCATCGGCAGCAAGGAAGACTACGAGGCCATGGTCATCCCGCTGAAGGTCGGCATGGAGATCTCGCGCGACCAATTCCTCAGCCGGCTCGTCGATATCCAATACCGCCGCAACGACATCGCCTTTGAACGCGGCGAATTCCGCGTGCGCGGCGATACTGTGGAACTTCGCCCCGGTTATACGGAAGACGGCCTGCGCATCGAATTCTTCGGCGATCAGATCGATCGTATCACGCGCTTTGATCCCTTGCTTGGCGATCCGCTGGAACAGTTCGACGCCATCACCGTCTATCCCGGCAAACAATTCGTCACGCCCGCCAGCAAACTGAAAAGCGCCATTCTAACCATCCGCGAGGAACTCGGCGACCGCATCGCGTGGTTCGAGAAGGAAGGCAAGCTGCTCGAAGCCCAGCGCATCAAGATGCGCACGGAATACGATCTGGAGATGATGGAAGAGATGGGCTTCTGCTCGGGCATCGAGAATTACTCGCGCCACATCGCCAAGCGTCCGCCCGGTTCACGCCCGGCCACCATCATCGATTTCTTTCCGAAGGATTTCCTGCTCGTCATCGATGAATCCCACGCCACGGTCTCGCAGATCGGCGGCATGTATGCCGGTGACAAATCCCGCAAGAGCGTGTTGGTAGATCACGGCTTCCGACTGCCCAGCGCGATGGATAATCGCCCGCTGAATTTCGATGAGTTCCAGAAGTTGCACGACCAGGTCATCTACGTCAGCGCCACCCCGGCCGCGCAAGAACTGCAATGGTCTGGCCAGCGCGTCGCGGAACTCATCGTGCGCCCTACTGGCCTCGTGGACCCGCCCATCAGCATCCGCCCGCTCAAAGGCCAGATTGATGACCTGCTCGAAGAAGTCCGCAAACGCGTGGAACTGAAGGAACGCACGCTCGTCACCACGCTCACGAAACGCAGTGCTGAGGAGCTCACCGATTACCTGCGCGATATCGGCATCAACATCCGCTATCTGCACAGCGAGATCGATGCCATCGAACGCGTCGAGATTTTGCGCGCCTTGCGCAAGGGCGATTTCGATGTCCTCGTAGGCATCAACCTCCTGCGCGAAGGTCTCGATCTCCCCGAAGTCTCTCTCGTCGCTATTCTCGATGCGGACAAGGAAGGCTACCTGCGCTCCACCACCAGTCTCATCCAGACCGCTGGCCGCGCCGCGCGTCACTTGAACGGCTTCGTCATTCTGTACGCCGATGTGATGACGCAAAGCATCCAGAAATTCCTCGCCACGTCGGAATATCGTCGCAAACGCCAGATCGCCTACAACCTCGAGCACAACATCACGCCCAAGGGTGTGAGCCGTGCCGTGGAAGACAGCCTTTCCTCGCAAAAGGAAGTTACCGCGAAAGCCACCGCCTTCCTGCGCGACAAGCAGCCCGAGTTCGACGTCACCGAAACCATCCGCCAGCTCGAAGGCGAGATGCTCGACGCTGCGAACAGCTTGGAATTCGAGAAAGCCGCCCTGCTTCGTGATCAGATCAACGAACTCAAGCGTACCTTCCTCGGCGGCGAAGGCAAAGATTCCGGCTCCGGAAAATCCACCAGCTACGGCAAAGGCAAAAAAGGCAACCGCAAATTCGGCAAGAGCGGCAAAAGCAATCCGTTCTAACCTTTGGAGTGCGGAGGGTTGCCTCTGCTTTTCACCCCGCGCCCTCAGGTCGGGGTCCGCCCGACGCGGCTTGACGCGTCGAATCCCCATCTGCGGTTAACTCCCCGCCTCGATCGCCGCATTCCTCCCCCGCGGAATCTTATCCAAATGGTAGATCAAGAACCCGTGCAAGAACTGCCGCAGTTCCGTGATATGCTGTATGGTCAGTTCCGCTTCCGCCAGTTGCGCCCACTCACAGTCCTGCAACGCTGCGAGCAGTGATTGCGCTGTCTTCCCCAGCTTGATCTCCTCCGACAACGGGCTCTGTCCCAGCAAGTCCAGCAGCTTCAGTTCAAATGCGATGACGTTCACCGGCTTCACGCCCACCTGCACCAAGTGCTGCAAGAAGCCCAGCATCAGGTCATACACCTCCACGATGGGCGTCTCCGTCTCCGTGGTCTGCTCGATGAGCGCCACCGCATAGGCTGCCTGCTGCACGCGGCCGATGTCCGTCCGCAAAGCCTCATGCGTCTCGCGCAAGCTAAGCTCGCGCAGATTGTGCAAGTCCGAGCGGCGGCTGCGTTGAAAGGTGAAATCCGCCTGATAGAAAATATCCAGTTTCCCGCGATACACGGACTTCGGTCGCCGCGCCCCTTTCGCCACCACCGCGATGCGCCCCAGCTCCGGCGTGAGCCAATGCACGATGAGGCTCGTCTCCGTCAACGGGCGCGTACGCAAAATGATCCCTGAAGCCCGCTCATCCATGGCAAATCGTAGCGCTCATTTCTTGGCCAGCTTCTTCAAAGCAAATTTCTCCGCCAACACCTTCACCAGCCGGTTCTCTTCCTTTTTCATCACCTTCCGCTTCGCTGGTTCCAGATCATCATATCCGCGCAAGTGCAACACGCCATGCACCACATACCGCGCCAACTCTTCCGTCCAATGCTGCTTAAATTCCTTCGCCTGCTTCAGCGCATCGTTCACGCAGATATAGAGCTCGCCATAAAGCTCGGGTATTCCTTCACCCGGCGGCACCTCAGACCGGTAATCAAACGTGATGACATCCGTGGAGCCTTCGTGCTGGAGATAATCCCAGTTCACCTGCGCCATCTCTTCCGGCTCCACCAGATGGATGCCGAGTTGATAGGCCTTCAGCGCCAATTCATCGGCCAGCAAAGCACGCGTCACCGTCTTCAGGAGCTTCGCATCGATCGCCCGCGTCTTCTGCCGGTTCCGCAATTGCAACTCGTTGCTCATTCGTTGCGCCCCGTGCCGCGATGCTTCTCATACGCCTCAATGATGCGCTGCACCAGCTGATGCCGCACCACGTCCTGCTTCGTGAACTCATGAAACGCGATGCCGGGAATCTTCTTCAGGGCCGTGACCGCCTCGATCAGGCCGGATTTCTTATGTCCCGGCAGATCGACTTGTGTCGGATCACCGGTGATCACCGCCTTGGAGCTGTGGCCCAAGCGCGTGAGGAACATGAACATCTGCTCCATCGTCGCGTTCTGCGATTCGTCCAGCACAATGAACGCGTGGTTCAACGTGCGCCCGCGCATATATGCCAGCGGCGCGATTTCGATGACGCCGCGCTCGATGTGCTTCGCCAATTCCTCGGGTGGCATCATATCATGCAATGCGTCATACAGCGGCCGCAGATACGGCGTGAGTTTCTCATGCAGATCACCCGGGAGAAAGCCGAGCGCCTCGCCGGCTTCCACGGCCGGACGCGTGAGAATGATGCGCGTGACCTTGCCCGCACGTAATGCGGAAGCCGCCATCGCCATCGCGAGATACGTCTTGCCCGTGCCCGCCGGCCCGATACCAAACGTCACGTCATGATCGCGGATCGCCTCCACATACTTCTTCTGCCCAATCGTTTTCGGCGTGATGGAGGGCTTGCCCGGCGAGGTCTGGATGCGCTCGCTCATCAGGTTTCGCAACGCCTCCACGCCATCCGCCTTCATCACGCCGAGGGCTGAGATGAACTCGCGGTTCCGCACTTGTCCGCCTGCCTTGATGGATTCCTCCAGGATGGCGAATAACTGCTTGGCGCGTCCGATATTGTCCGGCTCGCCCTCCAGTTTTACCCAGCCGTCACGCGAAGTCGCCTTCACGCGCAACTGATCTTCGAGCGCCTTCAGATTCGGCGAATCGGCGCCGAAGAGCTGCTGCACGAGACGGGGGTTCTCAAAATGAATGGTTTCGTCGGCCATAGGGAAAGATATCAGAGGTTCGTCAAAGCTGCGCGGAGTTTCGCAGCGGTATCCGTCAGTGCTTCGGGGATGATCGCGGTGCTACCCGTGACCGGCATGAAGTTCACATCCCCGTTCCAGCGCGGCACGATGTGGATGTGCAAGTGCTCCACGATGCCCGCACCCGCCACCTGTCCGAGATTCACGCCGATATTGAATCCATGGGGCTTCATCACCTGCGTCAGCGCCGCCTGGCAACGCCGTGTGAGCTGCATCAGCTCCAGCATCTCGGCATCCGTCAGATCATTGAAGTCCGGCACCTGCTTGTACGGCACCGTCATGATTTGCCCACCGTTGTAGGGATAACGGTTCAGCACTGCATAACACGTCTTGGCGCGCGCGAT
>JAJNBN010000244.1 GCA_021156225.1 Verrucomicrobiota bacterium
CAATGACTTTGGTCTTCTCGATGTCGGCGAGGGTGACAACGCGTTCGCGCTCGGTGACTTCGAGCAAGCGATCTTTCTCCACACGTTCCGTCTCCACGGCGTGGGTGCGTTCCTTGTTCTTCTGCGCGACGATGATCTGGCGGTTCTTGTTCTCTTCCGCGATGGCCACTTCCTCTTCCGTGGCGATGCGTGCCTGCTCGGACTTCAGCTTGTTCTCCTGCTGGATCTTGATGGCTTCGGCGTCTTCGCGAGCCTTGATGGCGAGGACTTCGCGCTTCTGCTTCTCGGTAGCCTCGGCGAGCTGGCGGTTCAATTCGAGGATCGCTTCTTCCGTCTCCACGTCCTGTTTCTTGATGACCTTCTCGCGGTCGCGGGCGATGTGGTTCGCCAGCTTGGCCTGGACGGCGGTGAGCTCGGTGATCTTCTTGATGCCCTCGGCGTCGAGGATGTTGTTCGGGTTGAGGAATTCGAGTGGCGTCTGCTCGAGGTAATCGATGGCGGCGTCATCCAGCACGTAGCCGTTCAGGTCGGTGCCGATGATGCGGAGAATCTGTTCGCGGAACTTCTCGCGCGAGTTGTAGAGTTCCACGAAATCGAACTGGCGGCCGACGGTCTTCAGCGCCTCGGAGAACTTGGCTTCGAAGAGTTCGGCGATGGCAGTGCGGTCGGAAGCGCGCACGCAACCAATCGTTTGCGCCACGCGGAGCACATCCTGCTCCGTCTTGTTCACGCGCACGAAGAAGGCCACAGAGATGTCCGCGCGGATGTTGTCCATGCAGATCAAGCCTTGCTGGCCGCGGCGGTTGATTTCCAAGCGGGTGACGGAGATGTCCATGTATTCCGCCTTATGAAAGACGGGATAGATGAGCTTGCCGGAGAAGGTGACGCTGGTGCCGCCGGCGCCGTTCTTCACGAGCGCCTGCCCTTGCTGCACCTTGCGGAAGCAGATGGTGTAAACGGCCAGGGTCCCAAGTATCGCGATGCCTATCACCCCCGCCGCGACTAGTAGTAGTATTTCCATAACTGATTGCTTTCTCCTTAGTGTTCTAATTTCTCGCTACGTAATAAATGCCTGAAGATTTATCCTCCCGGACGACCTGCACCCGGTCGCCTTGCTTGAAAACTTTACCATCTTCACTCCGCGCCTGCACGGTGAGCGGCGCACCTTTGATGTCGATGTTGATGGTGCCGAATTTGTGGTCCAGCTCGCTGGTCATGACGGTGCCGACCAGTCCGATCATCGGCGGAGCCTGGTCATAATCGGTGTTCAGGTAACGGTTCACCTTGGCGAACGGCTTGGCCACGAAGTGCGTGATGATGCCCGTGACCAGCAGGTTGGGCACGAACAGCGCCATGGCCTTCAGAACGATGTGGTCCGGGTTGAAAAAGCGGTTCACCATGATGGCGAAGATCCACATGCAGAGCACCATGATGGTCACCACGATCATCGCGGGGGCTTCGCCGATGTTCAAAAACTTGAGCACAGGTTGCAGTACTCCGCCTTCATCTTCACCACCTTCTGCGCCACCGGTGCCATCCGGGGCATCACCGAGATCAAAGAAGGGCAGGTCGATATCGATCATGCCGATCAGGACGAGCAGCCAATAGAGCACTACGGCTCCGAGCAGGAATGTGAACGGCAGGTTGATGAGCGAGAGCGAGTCTCTAAACATCTCCCAAGTAGATTGGATCATGGCGTCGTCTCTTTCTTCTTTTGGCCGTGCACTCAGGCGCGGCTGCCTTGGTTGCCTTTGCCTTCCTTATATCTTTGCCCCCGGGTGTCCCGGTCCGGGAGTCACTTCGACACGTGCATCAAACCAGACGCAGTGGCGAGCGGCATCTATAAATTCCTGATGCGTTTGTAAGTAGTTCCTAAGCAGGAAGGAAGCAGTGGTTGTGTGCTTCGTGCTCAGGCCAGAAGGGTTGTCCGTTTGTCTGCGGGTGGCAAGCGTGAAGAGATGCCTCCGGGAGGATTATCCTTCGCCGGAACCGGATCACTTCGAGTCGGTCGAGGCCCGCCCACGAGATTCCCCGGATAACGTTGCCGCCGTCCGTCGCGCGAATCGCTTGAGTGATGGCGATTATCCGTTAGCTTTTCCGCATGACCGAGGCAGGGCCTAAAATCATTGCGGAGACGGAGCGGCTGATCCTGCGGGAGAGGAACGAGGTGATCGGCATGTGTGGGGTCTCCGTGACGGTCGTCGATGGCCCGCCCACGCCGGAGCTGGGTTACCGCTTGATCAAGTCCATGTGGGGAAAGGGCTACGCCATGGAAGCAGGCCGTGCAACTTTAGACTATTGGTTCAACGAAGTGAAGCTGCCGGAATTGATGGCCTTCGTGGAGCCAGCCAATGCGGCTTCCGTGAAGGTGCTTGAAAAGTTGGGCTTCACGTATTTGCGCGAGGCGTCGTGGCATGGGAAAACGGTGAAGACGTTCAGAAAGGAGTGAGCCGATGGTGCGTCCCTGTCCAGCCCGGAGGGCGAAAGAAAATAGCCCAGCGATTTTATCGCTGGGACCAGGCAAGATAGTCGCCAAGTCCCGATAGGGACGAAAGAAGCGGATGATGAGCGAATTTTATCCCATGTCGCAAAAGGTTCTTTCTCCCCTGACGGGGCTGATGATTGGAGCCGGTTTTTCCCAGCGATGAAATCGCTGGGCTATTTTCGGGAAGTCCCTGCCGGGACTGCGGGCGCTGTTTGACCCGACTCGGGTAAATAGTTTAGTTGAAAGCGCCGTCGTTTGCGGGGATTCTCAGGGCAGTTAGAGGACGGCGAGCCAGCAGGCTATGGAATACGGCCCAGACATCATTTGCCCGAAGTGCGCTACGCGGCATGGCCCGGCGGCCACGCGTTGCGAATGCGGCTATGTCTTCGAGGTGCCGGTGGAAGATCCGGCCCCGGCCAAGCATTTCTATGGTCTGGCGGTATTCTTCGGCGTGGTCGGCTTTCTCCTGGCCAAATATGTCGAGCGCAGCGGTAACGCATTCATGCCCCTCGGCGCGCTGATATTCATGGCCACGTCGCTCATGTTAGGCCTCCGTTCTTCACTCTATTTCGCCGCCAAGAAACGGAAAGACTCTCAACCGGACTGACGCACTCCCCAATCCTATGAACCTGAAATGCAAAAACTGCGGCTCGGAGAAGATCATCCCGTCGGTCAATGTGATGGACCAAGGGCAGCATTCAGACGGCACCCTCAAAGCCCATGTAGGTTACAATGATCCGGCGGCCATCCTCTTACGGGAGGCCGTTTTTGCCCGGTTGAAGGCCAACATCTGCGGGGCGTGCGGATACACCGAACTTTTTGCGAGCAAACCGGAGGAGCTTTACTCAGCCTACCTCAAAGCCAAGGAATATTGCCGAATGTAACGAATCTCTGGTATGTGCCATTAGACAGCGGTGATGGGGTGGGTTAAAGTAAAGCGAACCCTGCCAGCGAGGCCGTATTATGAAACGAATCTTTACTTCAACCAACAGTGCGGAAGTCGGTCTGCTGAAAAGCCGATTGGAAGAGGCGGGCATCGAGTGCGAGATCCGCAACGAGTTCGCCGCCCAAGCGCTCCCCGGCACCGCCTTCGACCCCGAACTCTGGGTCTTGGACGATGCCCAATACGCCGAGGCCAAAGGGTTGCTTGAAGCCTGGCAGCATCCGGTGGCGCCGGAGTGAGTAGAGAGCGGTGAGGCGTCAGTCTCAGTGGGGCGCGACTCTGTGAGTCGCAGCGGGTGGAAAAGGATGGTGACTGCCGAAATATTTTCCGGCTCGATTTGCAGAGCGAAGCCGCTGCGGGTCACAGACCCGCGCCCCATAGGAAAACGCTGCTACCACTGTGGATAGAGTTTCTGACGTGTGTTGAAGTTTAAATCACGCAGACCAAGGCAGGTATAACTTTGCTCCCACCTGTTCTTCTGGCATATCTTTGGCCGATAGCTCAGTCTCGTGACCTACGTATCAACCAACATTGTATACGATGCCCAAGAAAAAAACGATTCACCCTTTCGCTTCTGACCAACCGATCACACGGTTGAAAGACGATAAGCTTGGCAGAGATAAATTTGCAGAGAACATTGCCAGAGCAATGATGGCATGGTCAGGAGAGAACAGTTTAGTCGTAGCAATTTATGGGGGATGGGGCGATGGGAAGAGTTCGGTTAAGGGCATGATGGCAGATGTTTTAAGAAAGCATAGAAAAAGAAGCCCAATAATCACTGAATTCAACCCGTGGGAATGGGCGGGACAGAATCAAATTGCAGGTGCTTTCTTTGAGGAGATTGGTAAGCAGATCGGACTTGAAGGTTCTGATGAAGCAAAACAGGCGGAACGACGCATAAGACAGTTGGGAAACTGCGTAGCAGCTACAGGAAGTTTTGTGAAGAAAGTTGGCGGTCTCGTAAATTGGATAGCGCCAGGAACTCAGCTCATAACCGATGCTTTTGGTGAGGGCGCACAAAAGGCCGCCAGTTTTTCGGGACAAGTAGCGGATGCGTTGGAGGCACAGATTGAAATAACAGCCAAGTCGCTCCCAAAATTAAAGCAGGAGCTGAAAACTGCCCTGCTGAAGTTGGATAAAAAAGTATTGGTATTTGTTGATGATATTGATCGCCTCGCTGCTGATGAAATCAAACTGCTGTTCCAGCTGATAAAAGCCAATGCAGATTTTCCAAACCTCATTTTTTGTGTGCTTTTCCAGCGAGACATCGTAGAGAAAAGCCTTGAAGAAACCATTAAGGTTGGAACCGGAAGAGAATATCTCGAGAAGATAGTTCAAGTGGGTTTTGATTTACCGCAAATTCCGAGGGCAACGCTCGATGGATTCCTAGCTGGACGGTTGGAAACCGTGTTGAAAACGCATTCCGTCCTCAATGAATTCGACTGGCAGAGATGGACGGAAGAGTATTTGGATGCTTATCGATCATTTTTCACGAACCTACGAGATGTGTATAGGTTTTTTGGAACATTCGAGTTCCACCTAAGCGCATTTGTTGGAAAATCTCTTGAGATCAACCCTATCGATTTCTTCGCGCTTGAAATTCTTCGTGTATTTGAGCCCAAAGCCTACAGGATCATTGCAAATGGAAAGAATACACTTTTCGAAGTTTCGACAGAGCAAATCATTGATTACTATGACTTGAGTTCGCTGGAACGAACATCAAAAGTGAGGGGTCTATTGCTGGACCAAATGCCGCAAGAGGGACGTGAACGTGTTGCAAAATTAGTCGAATGCCTTTTCCCAAATCTGCCTGATGGGTCACAAGCGCATTTGCAGCGCGAGTTGAGAATATGCAAAGAAGAATTCTTCGATAGATATTTTCAGCTTTGCATTCCAGAAGGTGATGTGGCGCAAGCCGAACTCAACGAGGTTATTTCAGTCTGTGGAAACCGCGAGCAACTCGCTGGAAAAATCAGGGAGTTGAATTCTCGCTTGCTTAGTTACGTCGTCCTTAACCGGTTGCTTGCCTACGCTGTGTATTTTAAGGAAGCCGATACCGAAAGCTTTGCGTCGGGTTTATTCGACGTGGGCGATGAGCTTGCAGTGACAGAAAGTAAACAAAAGTGGCCTCGTGACCTTAGCACGCTCTCATATTTGCTCGTGAATTCTTATTTGCGGGGCAATCAGAATCCCGAAATACGCTTTCTCAGGCTAAAGACGTGTATTTCCGTTTCGACGGGTGTTTACCTGCCTGCGCTTCAAGTGGAGCATGAGCGTTTTCGGATAAGGAATAAGGAACAGCAGAATTTAACGCCAGATGATTGTTGTGTCCTGTCTGAAAGCCACTTGAAAGAATTACAGTCATTGTGTGCCGAAAAAATTCAGAGAGCGGCACAACATGGTTCAATCCAAGGACATCCGCAGCTGCTGTTCCTGCTGCGTTGTTGGGTTGCGTGGGGGACGAATGATGAAATCAGAAAATTTATTAGCCGATGGGAAACGGTTGAGCTCTTGGTACTAGTCGAACTGTTGTTTCC
>JAJNBN010000245.1 GCA_021156225.1 Verrucomicrobiota bacterium
TGATCAGTTCATTGACTTCTTTCTCACTATAGATGCGATAATCACCGCGTGCAGTGCTGTACGTCACCCCCACGCTCATCTTCATATCCCTGATATTGTTCCAGCCACCGACCTCATCGGCCGATTTCTGGGTTTCCAGATCAAAATAGACAATGTTTTTCATGAGCGCCGCAAATCACCACCAATTTAACGGCTCTCCACCGGACGAAAAGAAAAAGCCGCAAGAAATAGCGATTTGCATACTGCCCCCAGACAGGCGTATGTTGACCGGAGCAACTTTGAGCAGGGAACCCAGTGTAAGCCCTGCATGCGCACATGCCAACGCCTGAAGTAAAAACGGCCCACCCGGAGGAGCCAGAAAAACTGAGGATTTATTTCCTCCCGAATCTCATGACTGCCGGGAATCTCTTTTGCGGATTCCTCGCCATCACGCGGATTGTAGAGGCCGATCTGGTGGCTCCTTATCATAACATCCGGGTGGCACTTTTCTTGATCTTACTGGCGTGCATCTTCGATCTGCTGGACGGCCGCGTGGCCCGCATGGGCGGGCATGAAAGCCCCTTTGGCCGGGAGTTTGACTCCTTGGCTGACGTCGTCTCTTTTGGCGTTGCCCCGGCCTTTCTGGTGCATCGCATTGTGCTGAAGGACGTGTTTATCAACAACGCCCAGATCGGCTGGTTTATCGCCGCTATGTATCTTATCTGTGGTGCCCTGCGTCTGGCCCGTTTTAATTGTCTGGCCGTGATGCCGAACCGATCTTCCTCGGACGATTTCACCGGTTTCCCCATCCCCGCCGCGGCTGGTGTGGTGGCCTCTCTCACGCTTTTCCTCATGTGGATCGATGAGAAGAACTTTGCGGCGGGCAACTGGCGTTACATCATGCCGTTCATCCTGGTTTTTTTGTCCTTGATGATGGTGAGCGAGGTCCGCTACCCGTCCTTCAAGAAGATCAATTGGCGAACCAAGCGCCCCTTTCACAAGATGGTCGCCATCATTTTGATCATCGCGTTCTTCGTCATTTTGTATGACAAGATATTGCCGGTGGTGCTGCCGCTTTTTTTCACACTGTATCTGCTTTACGGATTTATCCGGCCGCGCATCTCCAAGAAGATGCGCCATGATATCGAGGACGAGGAGGAGGAGGACGGCGGCTCAGATCGTCAAGCCTGACGACTGGTTTGCCGACGATCAAATAACTGCATGGACTGGTTGCCCATACCGCCGCTAATGCTGGCGTTCATCACCGGATTTGGAACGGGATTCATCAGTTCCATACCGGTGGGACCCATCAATGTGACCATCGTGCAAGAAGGCGCTCAACGCGGCTTCCGCTGGGCTTTTTTCATCGGTTTGGGTGCGGTCACCATGGAGAGCATTTACAGCTTTGTCGGATTCACCGGCTTTTCCGAACTGTTCACCAATTCAAAACTGCTGCGCTCCTGCCTGGAACTGGTCAGTTTTATTTTGGTTCTGTATCTGGGGGTGCAATTCCTGCGGGCGAAACAATTAACGGTGAACCCTCAATCTGTGGAGCGTCTCGAAGAGCGCTTGGAAGAGCGTTTTCATCACCCCACCGCATTCTTCACCGGCTTTATCCGGGTGCTGGCTAATCCGGCCATCCTGCTTTTTTGGGTCACCATTTCCGCCTCCTTCATCTCTCATGAACTGGTGGCTCCCACCTTGCAGAGCAAACTCGCCTGCGTGACCGGCGTAGCTTGTGGTGCGTTGATGTGGTTTACCATCCTCAGCTACGGCGTCTCCTTGGGTCACGGAAAATTTTCTGACCGGACCCTGCTACGCCTCTCCCACGTCTCCGGCGTTTTCCTCCTCGGGATGGCGCTCGTGATCGGCTACAAACTGGTGCTTATCCTCTGGCGGGCGCACCAGCAGTGAGGCTCCGCCCACGAACTGGCGGAGATACTTCACCGCCACCTTCAGATCCTTGGGCCATTCCGCTTCCACCGTGATCTCCGCCTTGGTCACCGGATGAGCAAATGTCAGTGCTTCCGCATGCAAGGCCACCCGCCCCATCAAAGGTTTTTCCTGGGCGGCTTTGCCTGGACGGTAGGCGCGCTTGATCTGGGAAAGATATAGCGGCTCGCCGCCATAGACCGTATCCGCCACGATTGGCAGCCGGGCCCAGCAAAGATGCACCCGGATCTGATGCGTCCGCCCGGTCTTAGGCAGGCAACGCATCAGCGTGTAACCACGATAAAGTTCCCGCACCTCAAAATCGGTCAGGCTCTTCTTGCCTTGGCGCGGGGCGACGCGCATGAGCCCCAACCGGCGTTCGTCAGGGGCAATTTTCTTATCCACCTGAAATTCACGGTCAAATGGCGTGCCTTGCACCAAGGCCACATACACTTTGCCCGTCTTCTCCGAACCAAATTGATTGGCCAGCTCCACTAACGCCGGTTTGTTCTTCGCCAGCAAAATCACTCCACTGGTTTCGAAATCCAGCCGGTGCGCGTTGGAGAGATAGGTGAGACCACGTTCCCTTGCCCATTTCGCTTGGGACTCGATGCCCTGATGCAGCAGCTTCATCAGGTTCGGACGGTTTGGATCGTACCGGTCAGGGGAAGTCAGCAACTGCGCCGGCTTGCTGATGGCCATGACATGCTCATCCTCAAAGAGGACGGGGATTTCCCAAGTGAGGCGCAGGTCCGGCGCACTCAGGCGAATGGCCGAGCTGTCCATAATATTGAACTATGAGATTATTTCCCGCGTGAAACCGCCACCCCGGCGCTCTGGAATTGATCGGCCACCCACTCGCTATAGGCGATACTCGCCTGCCGTGAGCGCAAGTTCAGGATATAGTCTTTCAGATCCGTCTTCATCTTGGCCTCATCTGCGGGGAGGAACTTCTCCACCACCAGCACAAAACCACCATCGCCAGAAGGGATGAAACCGCTGCTTTCGCCAGCAGCGTGCGCGAATGCGGCCGAGCGGAACTGGAAAGGCGAAACACGGGCCGCATCCAGTTCAGGAATTGTTGTCGCCTGGCGGCCAAAGGGAGCCAAGGCAAGGACGTTGACTTTCTGTTCTTTGGCGATATCCGAGAATTTCTTGCCTGCCGTCAGCCCATTGGTGACCGCCAGGGCAAAATTGTTTCCCGCCTCGCGGGCCAACAGGGATGAACGATACTGGATATAATCTTCCTCAACTTTACCCTTCACCACCTCGAAAGGCTGGGGAATCGACGGTATCCGGTTCTTGAAACCGAGGACGTAATAGTTGTCGCCAGCTTGTACTGGCTCCGCACCAAACGGACGCTCGCGATCAAGGCCAAAAGCTTGCCGGGAGAACTGCTCCGAGTCCTTGATCCCCTTCGGTCCATCCATCACCGCAAAAGGCTCCGTGTCAAAAACCTTCACGCCTTTTTTGCCGGCAAGCGTGTTCAGATTGGCCATGGTCATGGGCTCGATTGCCAGTAATTCCGCCGCGAACTCATAAGCTTTTTGACCGGCGATTCGGGAAGCGATTCGGTTTCTCAGGTCATCCCGCATCTTCTCCTTTGCCTTGTCCGCCGTCAGCACGGTTCCCTTCTCGTCTTTATGAGCTTCCGCGCCATCTTTTTTGTACTGCTGCTCGATCGCCGCAGTCAGGTTGGTGTTCTTAGCCATTTCCTGGGCTGCCTCTGCCAAGTAGTTGATCGCTTCAAAAGCCACATAGGAAACCTGCACCCGAGTCGGCAAATTGTAATTCGCCACTTGGTTGCTGTAATATTGGCTGAGCGCCTTCGGGTCCACATCCGCCTTGGCCTTGCTCACAAAATTCGTCGCTTGAAATACCACCGCCTTGGTCTCCACTTGCTTGTTATCATGCCGGTAGGCCGCCTCCGCTGCTGCGGGGCTCAGCAAACGTCCACCAGCGCTGAAGAGCGCGCCCAATTGCGCGATGCCCAGTTCATTGCGGATGAACCGGCGGAAATCCTCATCGGTGATGCCTTCAGGCTTTAACCGGTTGTCCACAAAGTTGCGGTACTGTTCCTGGACCGTGGCCTGGCTGTCGCCCCCACGGAAGAACTGCGCCACCTGCTTGGCAACCGCTTCGTCGCCCACGATGATATTCTTCTCCTTCAACTGATTGGCGAGCACGAGCCGCTCCATCGTCTGCTCCTCCAGTTTCCAGCCCATCTGCTCCCCGATGGAGCCCGGACGCGGCCAGTCCCGATAACGGAAGAAATGGGTGAGCATCGCCTCTTTTTGGGCATTCAAATATTCCCGCTGGGTGATCTTCCGACCGTTAACGCTGCCCAGATCGACTGTGCTCCCGGCATCGAAAACCGAGCGATCGGTAAAAAAGAACACAAAGCTGATGATCACCAACAGGATGAACACCATCGCCAGATACTGATGCCGTCTAATAAATGAAAACATATATGACCAAAAATTGAGTCGGAAAGGTATCGGCCCGTGCCAAGCACGGTCAACCGGTTTTTCGCTCCCTTTTCGTTAAATTTTGGCCGGATGGCCGTTCGGAGACGATAATCCGGCCCAAATCCAACTTTACAAATCTTTGTTCGGTGTGACACGCTGGCTCCAGTATGGGTTTCACCACCAAAGCACTAACTTTCAGCCTGCTGGCTCTGGGCCTCACCGCCTGCACTTCCAGTTCCATCGTCAACCTGACCTCCCACCAACAGCCCCGTAACGATGCCGGGTTGTATCTCGTTGAGGCTGAATGGCGAAGCAACCAGCGCAGCATACGCTATGACACCCTGACCCCCAAGGTTGTGGTGGGCACCAATGAGTACATCATGCGCCAGACCCAATTGCTCACCAACCGTTGGGAGGCCCTCGTGCCCGTTTCGAAAGACGGGAAACTGATGAACTATCACTATAAATTCGATTTCAAATACACGACCGTCCCCAACAAGATGAATGACAGCAAGACTTCGCCGCCGTTCCAATTAAAGATCGTGGAATAGAGTTCTTCTTCAGAAAACGGAAAAGCCGCTCTTTCGAGCGGCTTTTTCGTTTTTCCGGATCAAACCGGACGGACGCTCCCTTAGCGTTCCACGGCCCGGTAGAACCGTTGCCCCGCCCCAGCAGCACCCGTGTCGGTGAAGTTCAAGACTCCATCCAACGTGGTGTTGGTGAAGATCGGGGTCCAATTCACCAGATTCGTGGAAACCTCGATCACATAAGTCAAACCAGGCTGCCCCAAGATGCTTAGTGCGAAGGGTCCGCCCGGAGCCGAAACTCCCGCGGAGGACAGCATCGTCACCCGGTTGACCCGGATGCCGATCGCCACCGAATTATTCTGATTCTGCAGATCGAGCTGGTCGGAAACCACAGAGACCACATTCGTGGGCGTGCCGGAAGCGCTGCTGACCGCCTCAATCACCACCACTTGGGAAGCACCGACCGCCAAGTTCCCCAAGTTGAACGTCAATTCGCTACCTGCCGAGGATGAGACTGCCGGTATGCTGTTCACCAAGGTCACCCCAGTGGCCAGCACGCTGGTCAGGCGCAGATTGCTCGCCGCAGCGGGCCCCCCGTTCGTAACGGTGATCGTATAGAAGAAGTTTTGCCCCACGAAGACGGGGTTCGGCGTGCTAGAGCCGCTGACCGCCAATTCCGCCACTGGATCGGCCGGAATCGTCGTTTCGATGCTGAGGCTCCACCTCGTGATATTACCGCCATCGCCGGCGCCATCATCCACGATATACAATTGCCAGTCACCGTTAGGCACGATGCCGATGAACGATTCCAATTGCGTGCCATAAGGTCCAGACGGCGCTCCCGCAAAAGTATCGCCACCGCCATGATTCGTGGGCTTGTATTGGCCTGAATTGATCTTGGCCGTATCTGGCAAGGTTAGAGTGGCACTGTCCGTAAAGGTCAGATTCACGCCAGCCAGATCGATACCAGCTCCCGCATCCGACATGAGGATCACGCCCTTGCCGTCCGGTGCGACCAGCAGGATATCCAAGTCATCCGGGAATCCGTGGTTGATGCC
>JAJNBN010000246.1 GCA_021156225.1 Verrucomicrobiota bacterium
GGCGCAGAAGGAAGCGGATATGGTGAAGGCCATCCGCGAAGTGGGCCGCACGCCGGTGCAACGGAATACGTTCTATGAGGCGATCAAGGTGTGGGATGACAAGGGCACGGGCGCAGATGCGGTGGGCACGGGCGAGAACAAGGTGTTGGTGAATAATTTGGCAACGGCATGAGTGAACTGGCTCCAGCATTGCAGGCACAACTGGCATCGCTGACTGCGAAACAGCAGCGATTGGCCGGTATGCAGCCGTTGCCGCCGGAGTTGGTGCGCAGCTTGGAGCATAAGCTGCGAATCGAGCTGACGCATGCTTCCAATGCTATCGAAGGCAACACACTGACGCTGCGGGAAACGCAGTTGCTGATCGATGAGGGCATCACGCCTGCGGGAAGCAAGTCGTTGCGCGAAATCCATGAAGCGATCAATCACAACGAAGCGGTGAAGCTGCTTTACACGCAGGCGGAGAAAACGGAAGCGGTGGGTGAACGCGAGATTTTGGACCTGCATGCGGCAGTGCTGAAGAACATTGATGATAACTGGGCGGGGCGATATCGGAACATGCGTGTCTTCGTGACGGGCAGTCCCTTGATACCGCCGAACCCGCAGAAGGTGCCGACGCTAATGGTGGAGTTCATTGACTGGCTGGCGAAGGAGCAGGGGCATCCAGTCAAACTGGCGGCGGATGCACACTATCGCTTTGCGAAGATCCATCCGTTTGTGGATGGCAATGGGCGCACATCGCGACTCTTGATGAATCTGATTCTATTGCGGAATCGCTATCCGCTGACGGTCATTCCTTCCGAGCAAAGGACTCAGTATATCACCGCGATGGATGAAGCGGATCGCGGGAATGCCACGCCGTTTTATCAGGTGATTTTTCAGGCGGTCGAGCGTTCGTTGGATTTGTATTTGGGAGAAAACGATTAGACGGCATGAGTGACGAGATTCCAAAACTGCGCATGGCCGCGATGAGCGAGGCGGAGGAACTGGCGCATAACATCCAGCGCGAGCAGCGCGCGTCGCAGCTCCAACGGGAGTCGAATTTGGAAGATTCGCTCGCGCCATTTCGTGTGGGCTCGGTGCCGTATCTGAACGCGGTGCCGCTGACGCGCGGGTTGGAAGAGCAGATCGTGTTTGAGCCGCCCTCGAAGCTGGCGAAGATGTTGAAGTCTGGCGAGCTCGATGCGGCGTTACTCAGCGTCACCGAGGCGTTGTTGAACGATGGCTACGATATGCTCGATGGCATGGCGATCGCGTCGCTAGGCGAAGTTTACAGCGTGGTCGTCGCGCACAAAGTGCCACTGGAGCAGGTAAAGGAGATTTACTTGGATACGGCTTCTTGCACGAGCGTGAACCTGCTGAAGGTGCTGCTGGCGGAGAAGGGTTTGAAGCCGGAGTTGAAGCCGCTCGAGAGCTACGATGCATCTAAGAATCACGATGCGGTGCTGCTCATCGGTAATGCGGCGATCGAGTTTCGTCGGGCGAATCCTGTGGCCGAGGTGTGGGACCTTGGTGCGGCGTGGATGGAGCTGACGAACTTACCGTTCGTGTATGCGGTGTGGGTGCTGCAACGCGGACAGGAGAATCGCAAGCTGCGCCGCCTTTTGCGCGAGGCGCGTGATTTCGGGCTGGATACGATGGATCATATCATCAGCAGTAACACGCTGTATGATCTGGATTTCCGGAAAGATTATCTCGGCTGGCATATCCATTATCACATGGGCAGCGATGAAAAGCGCGGTATCGCGAAGTTCATCGAGTTGTTGAACAAGCACGGGCTCGGACCGACGTTTACGCCGAAGTATGTTTCTTAAGTCATGATCTACGACGCGACATTGGATGAGTTGTTGCAGAAGGTGTGGGATGGCGGGCGCATCGATGCCGCTGAGGCGCGTCGCCTGTATGCGTTGCCGCTGGAGGAGCTCGGCGCGCTGGCGGATCGGCGCAAGCAGTTGCTGCGCGCGAAGGCGCATGGCGGTCATGGCAATGAGATCGTGACCTACATCGTGGATCGCAACGTGAACTACACGAACGTCTGCAATGTGTATTGCAAGTTCTGCGCGTTCTGGCGGTCGGAGAAGGATGCGGATTCGTATGTCATCACGCTGGACGAGATGGACCGCAAGATTGAGGAGACCATCGCGCTCGGTGGCAATCAGATCCTCATGCAGGGCGGGCATCATCCGAAACTCACGAAGCAATGGTATCTCGATCTGCTCTCGCACATCCGTGCGAAGTATCCGGGGTTCAACGTGCATGGGTTCAGCCCGAGCGAGTTCATCGCGTTCCAGGAATTTTTCAAAGAACCCGTCGAGCAGTTGCTAAAAGATTTCACGGCGGCGGGCCTAGGCAGCTTGCCGGGTGGTGGCGGCGAGATCCTCGTGGATCGCGTGCGGAATCGCATTGCGCCGCTGAAGGCGAACACGGGCGAGTGGATGGGTGTGATGGACAAGGCGCACGCGCTAGGACTCGCCACGTCGGTCACGATGATGTTTGGGCATGTGGAGACGGTGGATGATCGCATCGAGCATCTCGAGGTCGTGCGCAGCCAGCAGGAAAAGTCGTTGATGCGCTTGGGTGCGCGCGGCACGCCGATCGAGCAGGCGGTGTGGTTTGCGGATCAAGTGGAGCAGGGGAAGCTGAACGGAGGTGCGTTCACGGCGTTCATCTGCTGGACGTTCCAGCCGGAGAATGCGGTGCTGAAGGCGCCGACGGTTGGTTCGCACGAGTATTTGCGGATGCAGGCCTTGGCGCGCATTTACTTGGATAATATTCCGAGCATCCAGAGTTCATGGGTCACGCAGGGGCAGGAGATCGGGCAGATCGCGCTGAAGTATGGCGCGAATGACCTCGGCAGCATCATGATCGAGGAGAACGTGGTGAGCGCGGCGGGGACGACCTTCCGCATGGGCGTGGCGGATATGCAGCGGTTGATCAAGGACCTTGGGTATGAGCCGAGGCAACGGGATAACTGGTATCGGCTGGTGAAAGAGCAGCCGGTTGCTTCGCTTGACGTTCCGGCGGGGAGGGCCTAGTTTCGTTCTGTTCCGGGGAGCCAACCAGCTCCGCCCCGCATTGTCCGGGCGGATGCCGAAGGCTGAGAGTTCAGTGCGGGTGCATTGAAGACCCTTTGAACCTGATCCGGGTAATGCCGGCGAAGGGAGGTGGCGTGTGCCACGGACCCTTCTCCGCATTCACCCAACAGTCATTTAAATCGGGTGGACGTGAGCGAGTTCAGACAATCAACTCTCAACCATCCACTAACGACAGACTTATGATCGCATCGAAAGAAGCCCTCGAGCCGCACAGCAGCGAGCAATTGCCGAACTCCCAGCGCGTCTATGTGCCGGGCCAGCTCCATGCGGATGTCCGCGTGCCGATGCGTGAGATCTTGGTCGGCGATACGAAATCCTACACCGGTGCCGTGACGAAGAATGCCCCCGTGCGCGTCTATGATTGCTCCGGGCCGTGGGGCGATCCTGCGTTCCAGGGCAACTCCGATGAAGGTCTGCCCGCCTTGCGCCGCGACTGGATCTTGAAGCGCGGCGACGTCGCCGAATACGAAGGTCGCGAGGTGAAGCCGATGGATAATGGCTACCTTTCCGGCAAGCACGCGGAGTTCGCCAGCAAGGCGGAGAAGAATCGCCTCGTGGAATTCCCCGGACTGCTGGGCCATCGCCGCCAGCCCTTGAAAGCCAAGAGCCATCCCGTCACGCAGCTCTGGTATGCGCAGCAGGGCATCATCACACCGGAGATGGAATACATCGCCATCCGCGAGAACATGGGCCGCGCGAAGATGGCCGATTTGGCGAAGGATAACATCCGCAACGACCTGAACAAGCAGCACTCCGGTTCCAGCGAGTTGCCGGACAGCCAGTATTCACCCAGCGTTTTCCGCCGGTTCCCGCAACGCATCCCGAAGGAGATCACCGCTGAATTCGTCCGTAGCGAAGTCGCCGCCGGTCGCGCCATCATTCCCGCGAACATCAATCACCCGGAGCTGGAGCCCATGATCATCGGGCGCAACTTCCTGGTGAAGATCAATGCGAACATCGGCAACAGCGCCGTCGCCTCGAGCATCGAGGAAGAAGTCGAGAAGATGCGCTGGGCCACCAAGTGGGGCGCGGACACCGTGATGGATCTTTCCACCGGCAAGAACATCCACGCCACGCGCGAATGGATTCTACGGAACTCGCCCGTGCCCATCGGCACCGTGCCGATTTATCAAGCTCTTGAAAAGGTCGGTGGCAAGGCCGAGGACCTCACGTGGGAGATTTATCGCGATACGCTCATCGAACAGGCGGAGCAGGGTGTGGATTACTTCACCGTGCATGCTGGTGTGCTCCTGCGCTTCATCCCGCTCACGGCGAACCGCATGACGGGCATCGTCAGCCGCGGCGGCAGCATCATGGCCAAGTGGTGCCTCGCCCATCACAAGGAAAGCTTCCTCTACACGCATTGGGACGACATCTGCGACATCATGGCCGCGTATGACGTCAGCTTCAGCATCGGCGACGGCTTGCGGCCCGGCTCCATCGCGGATGCGAATGACGAGGCGCAGTTCGGCGAACTCCAGGTGCAGGGTGAACTCACCAAGCGCGCCTGGGCCAAGGGCGTGCAAGTGATGAATGAAGGCCCCGGCCACGTGCCCATGCACATGATCGAGGAAAACATGGCCAAGCAGCTCGAGTGGTGCCATGAGGCGCCGTTCTACACGCTCGGACCACTCACGACGGATATCGCGCCCGGTTACGACCACATCACCAGCGGCATCGGTGCCGCCAAGATCGGATGGTACGGCTGTGCGATGCTCTGCTACGTCACGCCGAAGGAACACCTCGGCCTGCCGAACAAGAAGGACGTGAAAGACGGCGTCATCGCCTACAAGATCGCGGCCCACGCGGCGGACATCGCCAAGGGGCATCCGGGCGCGCAATACCGCGACAACGCGCTGAGCAAGGCCCGCTTCGAATTCCGCTGGGAAGACCAGTTCAACCTCGGCCTGGACCCCATCACCGCCCGCGAGTTCCACGACGAAACCCTCCCGCAAGAAGGCGCCAAGACCGCCCACTTCTGCTCCATGTGCGGCCCGCACTTCTGCTCCATGAAGATCACCGAAGACGTGCGGAAATACGCGGCAGAACAAGGCATCGCTGAAGAAGAGGCGCTGAAGAAGGGGATGGAAGAGAAGAGTAAAGAATTCGTCGAAAAAGGCGCGGAGGTTTATTCGAAGGCGTGACTTTGATTTGAAACTTAGAATTCCATGTGGAAGCGGTCGGAGGTTTAAAGTAAGGCCTGAGTAATGAATTGCGCGAAATTAAAAACGGCTTGGATTTTGATGCACATATGCGAGTTTAATTTTTATGGCAATGCTGCGTGATCAGGATATCTTGCCCTTGATTGGTTCAGAGAATCCAATCCTTACCAACGTGCCTACGCCTGCGCTTTGGTATTCGAGTAATTCACCTCTGCAGCCGTCATCCATGGATTTGCACATAGGCAAGATTTTTTTGCCTGCGGCAACAGGGAAGGAGAATGAAGAAACACAAGGTCGTGATGATGGTTATAGTTTGCCACCTGGAGGTACCGTGGTGGTTAGTACCTTAGAGGAAGTTCATCTGCCGTCAAACCTTGCGGGGATAGCTTTTCCTGCTTCAAGGGTTTGTTTTAGGGGCATTTTGATGACGAATCCCGGGCATGTTGACCCGGGTTATTCTGGCCCACTTAGGTTTACGATTATTAATATGGGAAGAGAGCATTATCCGATAGAATGTGGAGGTGTTATCGCTACTTTGCTCTTATTCAGATTGGAATCGGCTGTATGTCAGGATTGGTCCCAGCGTAACTCCGGGAAGAAAGGGAAGCCTCCAACATCCAAGGATGCTAATCGGTTGTCTCACGACTTTTTGGAGGTGGATGAGCGTGCGAAGAAAGAAGCGAATAATGTGCTTTGGAAGGGGGGAGTTG
>JAJNBN010000247.1 GCA_021156225.1 Verrucomicrobiota bacterium
AGCATGGAGGACGTTCGGGGCGTTGGCAACTGCTTGCGTGGTGGGAGATTAACCTAGGATGAGCAACCCGGCGATGCCTGCCAGTCCAGCCAGCAGCCAGATGACCAGCACGGCCGTGGGTTTGCTCAACCCGCGCCGGACTAGGCGATGGGACAGGTGATTATTATCCCCGATCCAGAAAGGTTTGCCCAGGCGATAGCGGATGATGACCACGCAAACGAGATCGCCCAGCGGAACTGCGAGAATGAGCAAGGGCACGAGCACGGCCAATGTGTTCGGATGCTCGGGGGTGTGAAAGGACGGCAGAATGGCCAGCACGGCGAGCAGATAACCGACCAGATGACTGCCGGCATCGCCGAGGAAAACACTGGCTTTCGGAAAATTGTAAGGCAGAAAACCGAGCAGCGCACCGACGCTCAATGCTGCCAATGCGGCCACGAGGTATTGGCCATGGATAGCGGCGCTCATGCCGAGGAACCAGCAGCCGATCAGTCCTAACCCGCCACATAACCCGTTCATGTTATCCATGAAGTTGAGCGCGTTGATGAGCGTAAGAATCCAGAGCACGGTGATGGCAAAGCCAAATATGGGGTAGGGGACAAAAAGCGTTACCCGCACGCCGACGGCAGCCACGAGCGAGGCAATGGCGAGTTGGCCGATGAACTTGGGCGCGGCCTTCATTTCATACCGGTCATCCCACCAGCCGAGAGCGAGCATGCCGAAGGCACCGAAGAGGATGGCGCCCAATTGCAAAGCGCGTTTCTCGATGCCATAGCGCATGGCCTCCAGACTGTCCGTGTCCATCCCCAAACTGGTGGCCAGTGAAGCCGCCCAACTGCCGCCGAACAGCAGCAGGCAACCAAAGAGCACCGGCACAAACAATCCCGTGGCCACGGCCAATCCGCCCGCCAAGGCGACCGGTTCCGTGTGGATTTTCCGATGTCCGGGGTCATCCACATGGTTGGTGCGACGGCACCACGCCCGCCAAAGCGGCAAGCTTACCGCACTGACCAGTGCGGCGGATAGCAACGACAGCAGATAGATGTTCAGCGGAAATTCCACAATCAGCCCTTAGGCCCGCCCCCAGTCTTTTCCCGCTGCAGCTTCTGATACAAGTGAAACAAATCATCCACCATGCGCTCGACGGGGAACCAATCGCGCACCAGTGCTTGACCGCGAGCGCCCAAGGTAAGGCACAGGCCCGGATCTTTCGCGAGCGAGATGAGCGCGTTTTCGAGTTGCCCGAAATCCTTGGGGGCGATCAAAAATCCGGTTTCCTTCGGCAAACAAACTTCTCTGGCTCCATCGCAATCATAGGCCACCACGGGTTTCCCAGCGGCCAGGGCCTGGGGCAGGGCGCGCGGCAGACCTTCACGCAAGGACAGGTGCACCAAGGCATCCATGATGCCAACGTAACGCGATACTTCCGAGGGCGGGACCAAGCCGGTGAAGACGAACTTTTTTTCCAACCCCATCCGCTTGATCTGCTTTTCCAGTGAGGGGCGCAGAATACCATCGCCCACCAGCAGGAATTTCACCTTGGGACAGGCGCTGACGATCTTGGGGGCGACCGCCAGCAAATCGTCGTGACCTTTGAGTTCAAACAGCCGGGCGATTTTGCCGATCACAAAATCATCCGGTGCGATGCCCAGTTTCTGGCGCAGGGCCAGGTCATTCTGCGACGTCAGATAGGGTTTCAGATCGAAGCCGCTGAAGACCCGCGTATATTGTTCCGGACGGCCTATGCCAGCGGCCAGGTACTGTTCCGTCATCGCATTGGCCACCACGACAAAATGGTCGGTGACCCGGGCGGCGTAACGTTCGGCATTGGTGAAAATTAGATTGGCGATCGCCCCTTGAAATTTCCCAAAGGACGGACCGTGAATCGTGTGGATGATGACGGGCACGCCAGCGCGTTTTGCCGCCAATCTGCCCAGCACACCGGCTTTGCCGCTGTGGGTATGCACCACATCCGGGCGTCGTTGCTTAAGGTATTTTGTGAGCGTGACCAAGGCCCGCCAATCTTGCCAAGGCGAGACGGGTCGTACGAGATGCTTATTATGCGAGAGCACGCCGGGAAGGTCATCGAAGAGCCTTTCCAGCGAGCCTTCCGGTCCGGCAGTGGGGCCGGTGACGAGATCGCAATCCAAGCCATGGCGCGTGCGGAGGCCGAGCACACTGGAGACGGTGTTCTCCTGTGCGCCGCCGACGATCAGCCTAGTGATGATGTGCGTGACCCGCATTCACTTGCCGTGGGTTGTTGCCCGCACGGATTAGCGCGGCAGGTTAGCGAGGGTGCCCTTAGGCGTCCAACGGAAAGCGGTCAGCCGCCTTTGAGATCTTTCAGGCGCTGCTGTGCCTGCCGGGCATCGGCGGAAGCCGGATTGGCCGTGGCCAGGAATTTTTCGTAATGACGGATGGCTTCGTCATTTTTCTTCTGCCGGAAGGCGATCTCACCGAGATAGAAATAAGGTGCGTGGTTGTTGGTCAAAAGGGTGGCGACCTTGCGATAATTTGTTTCGGCAGCGGCCAGGTCATCGCTCCGCAATTTGGCGAGGGCGTAGTTCATCAGGATGGCTGGATTTTCAGGGCTCAGTTTCACCGCCTGCTCCAGCAAGGCGAGCGCCTTGGGATTGTCGGCCATTTCTAGATAGATCGCGCCTTTGTTCATCAGCGTGACGGGTTTATCCGGGCTCAGGGCCAGTTGCTGGTCCACGATGGCCAATGCTTGGGAGAATTTTTTCTCGGCGAGATACACCGTGAGGAGGCCCGCCAAGGGCATGTCTTCCTTGGGATACTGCTGCCGCGCGGCCAGCAGGATCTCTTCGGCACGGCGGATATTTTTCAAGCTCAGATGAGCGCGTGATTCATGACGGATGATCTCCACCTGGGTGGGAACGGGGAGTTTGGCGAAATCCGCCGAACGCCGGACCGGTTCCAGCAGGCTCAAGGCGTGCTGCGGGGCCTGCGCCTGCAACAGCACTTCCGAGTAGGCCAGCAAGTAGCTGATCTGCCCGGGCTTCGCGCGCACGGCGTATTCAAACTGCTCCGCCGACTGCCGCAGCAGGCCATGAGTGGCGAGGGACTGGGCGAGTTCGGCCCGCAGTTCCGGCACGCAGAAAGGACCGTGTTCGCGCAACAGCACGATCCAGCGACGGTCCTGGGTCCATTCGGGATTTTCCTCTTTGCCGTGCTTGTTGATCGTGGCCACCACGTTTTGCGGGTTCATCATCAGGGCGTCATCGAAGAACTTGGCGGCGGCGTTCGTGTTGCCCGTCTGATGCAGCGCCACGCCCCATTTGTTGAGCGAGCGGGAGAGATAACGGCCGACCACGGCAGCGTCGCTGTATGGCTGGTGGGAGAACGGTTGCAATTGATTCAGGAAGTCGCGCTGCTCTTCCCAAAAAGAGTTGTTCAGTTTCTGTTCCTCGGCGGAAGCGGGCGGAGCGATGGCTTCATTGGGCCGATAGGCCGTCAGTTCGTAAACCACACCCCGAGGCTGCTGATGATACATCTCGAGGATGTGCGGACCACCGGCGGGATGGAGATAATAAAGCTGGTTGCTCCGGGCATGCTGATTGATCAACTGCGCCACCAGCGGCCGGGGCAAAGGATCGGGCAGCGATTTTCCTTTCACAAAATCCGTCCAGCGGTCGGGATAGTGCTTGGCCAGCTTGGCCTGGTAACGGGCTTCCGGCAGATATCGAGTATCCAGCAGGAGATGCGGATTTTTTCCGGCGGCTGCGTAGTGGGCTTCCAGCAGCAGGATGAGGTGCGGTTCCTCGCTGAGGAGGATGGCGCCTGTCTCCGGCAACTGTGAGGCCATGCGTTGGGAGTATTCCTTGAAGGCGGCGGTGTTGTTGCCCCGGATGGTCGGCAAATTCCGGTGAACCAGAAAGCCTGCCATCACCACCGGGCCGATCCAGACGATGATGGTTATCAACCAGCTCAATACGGTGCTCAAACCCGACTGGCGTTTCCAGCCGCGTTGCTCGCTTTGCCGGAAGATCACGAGAAAATAGCCGCTGTAATAACCGATGCTCAGGGCGATCAGGTAGTTGAAAGTCAGGAAGGTCAGGAACGGATTTCCCGTAAGCAGCGCCATGGTCCGGGGACTGTACGTGGGGTCAAACATCACCCAGATGCTGAAGCCGAGAAACACGGCGTGGATCAGGTAGAACATCAGGAGCGTGAGAAAGGCGGCGATCGGATTTGCCTCACCCATGTTCGAGGGCCACCGGATGCCCATGGAGATGAGCGGAAAAAATACGACGAAGGAAAGGATCAAGGGGATCCACTTCGGGATGCTGTTCAACGTCAGCTTCTGCTGGCCGAGTTGTTCGCGCAGCAGGGTCAGGAAATCGCCGTTTCCGCGCGAGCTTTCGATCGCAGGCATGACCAGATAGAGCAGCAGGCCGGGCAGACCGAAGGCGGCGAGCTTCCCGAGGAATTTGAGTTTGAAGAAGGACTTGCCACGGATCCAGACCAGGACAATGAGGAAGAAGGGAAAGAAACCGATCATCGCCCAGTTGTTCGTGGTGGCGAGGCCATAGACAAAGGAGAACTGCCAGAGCCAGCTTTCCTTTTGGTCCTGGCGGTATTCCAAAAGACAGCGGATGAGGTGCGCGAAGAGGAGCAGGTTCAGCATCTCGCCGGTGGCGGCGGTGGCATGCTCCCAGAAGGTCATCTGGAAACCGAGGGCTGCAGCGGCAAACAGCGGGGGGATCCAATTCGTAGGGATGGAGAGCAGGCCGCCGGCGGTACGTTCTTTCTGGCGTTGTTCGCGGGTGCGATCTTGCGGCAGCAGGGCGACGGTTCGGGCCAAGGTGCCAAGGGTCAGAGCGCCCAGCACGGCGGCGAGCGCATTCATCAGGGCAGGGGCACTAGTGGCGGGCATCCAGGTGAAGGGCAGCGTGATGAGGTAGAGCAGGGGCGGGGTCACTTGTGAAGACCACCAATCCCAGCCCAACACTTTGCCAACGACGGGCAGGCTGCCAAAGGTCACCCAGCGATTGGCCGTGGCGAGATAGACGGCCAGCGCGGCGAGCACGATCAGCCACGGAAATATCTTCAGCGAAAACTTAAGGGCTGGTTTTTCCGTCACGGTCATAATAATTCAGGGGCGCCAGTTGACGCTAACTCCAGTCTGGTGACAAGCCGATTGCCTGCCTGCAAGGTTACAATCCCCTTACAGTTCACCACTTACGGGCTGGCGCAACCGCAAATCCGCGACGCACTCCACATGCTGTGTCTGCGGGAACATGTCCAGCGGCACCACCTGCACCACCTCATAGACCCCATCCGCGCATAATAAGTTCAAATCTCGTGCGAGGGTGGCCGGGTGACAGGAAACGTAGAGGATCTGGGCGGGGCGATTGTCCCGCAGGCACTTGATCGCCCCCGGATGGCAGCCCTTGCGCGGCGGATCGATGATCACCGTCGTTTTCTCTGCGGCGAACTTCGCCATCAGCTTGGGCAACTCCACCTCGGTCTGTCCGGCGATGAACTCGCCGTTGGTCAATCCGCGATCGGCCAGATTCTGCCGCGCCGCTTTGATGGCCGGGATGTCCAATTCCACACCCACGAAGCTTTCCACGTATTTCGCCAGCTCGATGCCGAAGAAGCCCACTCCGCAATAAGCGTCCACCAGATGGCTGGTGCCCGCGTCCTTGATGCGGTCGCGTACGGCCTCGATCAGTTTGGGCAGCAGGAAGAAGTTGTTTTGGAAGAACGAATTCTCCGGCACATGCCAGCCTTCCGGTGGGATGCGCAAGACTACCTTCAAACCGCCCTTCGGTGGCGGATTCGCCCGCACCGCGGGGATTTGGTCGCTGAGCACTTTCTCCGCGATCTTGCACTCTTCCACATCCACTACGAACCGGCTGTCCTGCGCCACGTAACCGATGTGCAATTTCTTCAAGCGCCCATTCCACTGGCTGCGGATCATGATGCGA
>JAJNBN010000248.1 GCA_021156225.1 Verrucomicrobiota bacterium
TATTCGTAAATCTTAGGCAAGTATTTCCCGGATCACCTGCCCATGATCCACCTCCAACCGCTTCCGCCCCGGCACTTCCAGCTTCCGTGAATCCAGCCCCAGTTGGTGCATGATCGTCGCATGCACATCCGTGACGTAATGCGGATGCTCCGTCGCGTGGAAGCCCAGTTCATCCGTAGTGCCATGAACGATACCGCCCTTGATTCCTCCGCCCGCCATCCACACGGAAAACCCAAACGGATGATGATCGCGCCCATCCGCGCCTTGTGAGCCCGGTGTGCGTCCGAACTCCGTCGCGAAGACGACAATGGTGTCATCCAACATGCCCCGCTGTTTCAAATCTTGCAGCAGACCCGCGATCGGCTTGTCCACTTCGCGACTGAGCTTCGTGTGATTGTTCAACAATCCTGAATGCGCATCCCAAGCGCCCGCCGCGCCATCGCCGTGCTGGATCTGGATGAACCGCACACCGCGCTCAGCAAAGCGCCGGGCCGCGAGCAATTGCATGCCGAAAGGCTTCGTCGTCGCGTCATCCAGCCCATAGAGCTTCTTGATGCTTTCGCTCTCCTGCTCAAAATGGATGACCTCCGGTACCGCCGCCTGCATGCGAAAGGCCAGTTCATACGCCTTGATGCGCGCCAGCAGATTCGGGTCCTGCGGATACTTCACCGCGCTAAAGCGATTCAACTTACCAAGCAACGCGAACTCCGCCGCCTGCTCCGCATCCGTGATGTCACTCTCCGGTTTCGCAAAATCCAACGGCGCTTTCGGATCAATCTTCAGCGGCACCGCATCGTAAGCCGGTCCGAGATAATGCCCGTCGCGAGAGTCGAAGAAGCGCGGCCCCATGTTGATGAACTGCGGCAAGTTCTCGTTCAACGAACCGAGACCATAGTTCACCCACGCACCAATCGTCGGAAAACGCCCATCCAGCATGTGACGCCCAGAATGGAACTGCACCTGCGCACCGTGATTGTCATCCGTCGTCCACATGGAGCGGATCACCGCGATATTATCCACCTGTTCGCGGATGTGCGGAAAGAAATCACTGACCTCGATGCCGCTCTGGCCTGCCTTGCGAAAGCCCGTTTGCAACGGATAGATGACATTGCGCTGCTGGCCATTGGCATCGTTCACCACCACCACGCGCACTTTCTTCAGCTTGTCCGGGCTCTGCACGTCCTTGAACGGTGTCTCGCCGATGGATTTGCCCGCATACGTGGTCAGCATCGGCTTGGGATCGAAGCTCTCCATGTGGCTCACGCCTCCGCGCATGAAGAGCCAGATCACGCTCTTGGCCTTCGGCGCAAAATGCGGCTGACCTGTGGGCGGCGCCCAAGCTTCAGACGCATAACCATCCCGCTGCAACAAAGACGCCAGCGCGATGCTCGAGAAGCCCATGCCGATATCACCAAGGAACGAACGGCGCGTCAGCGCCAGCCGCTTGCGATTAAAATATGAGGATCCAGGATTCATGCGCTTACCTCACGGTGATGAAATCGTTGTGGTTAAACAAAGCGTGCACCAGCCCAGCGCGCGCCCGCGCAACCGGATCTTTATGGCCCTGCTTCTCCGCCAGGCTACGCAGTTGCATCAAGGTCTCCACGCATACTTCCAATTCCGCTTTGCTTGGTTCCACGGCCATGATGGTTTCATAAGCCAGATGGATGAAAGCATCATCGGTTGCTGCCGGACGATCTTTCGTCAATTTCTCGGCAAGTTTTCCCGCTGCTATCATGGACAGCTTGCTGTTCGCCAGCGCCAGTGCCTGTTGCGGCAGCACGCTCTCTGAACGGCGATAACACTCCTGCACATTCGCATTATCAAACGTATCGAGGAATTTGTGGACGTCATCCTTGGAGTGCGTGAAGTAAAGACTGCGCCGGAAAACAGTGTCTTCTTTGTTCGGATCAATCGTCGGCCCACCTAACCTGAGATCAAGTTGACCGGCCAGTTGCAACAGGCTGTCGCGCACCGACTGCGCCTCCATGCGCACCGGATTCATGCGCCAGTAGTATTTGTTCTCGGCATCCTTCATCAGCGACGCCTTCGCGGCATCTGCGTTCGAGGAGTTCAGCCGATACGTGCGCGAGAGCACCATCAACCGATGCATGTGCTTCATGCTCCAACCGCTCTCCATGAACTCTGTCGCCAACCAATCGAGCAACTCCGGATGCGTTGGCGCCGCACCACGTCGGCCAAAGTCCATCACCGTCGGCACCAGCGGCTGGCCGAAATGGCGCAACCACAAATGATTCACCGCAACGCGTGCCGTCAGCGGGTTTTGCACGTTGGCGATCCATTGCGCCAAAGCCGTGCGGCGCCCAGTGCTGGTCGCAGGGAACGGCAGATTGCGGTGGTCCTCCTTTTCATCCGGTCCTTCGAGGGCTTTGAGGGAGCCGCGCAAGGAAGTGTATTTGTCGCCCGGATTCTGCGCCGTCTCTTTAGCCTTGGTCACTGCCTCACGCGCATCCTTAAGCTTTTTGGCGTCACCCTTCTTGGCCTTGCGATCTGCCGACTGAAGCTTGGCCAGTGCAGATTCGGCCTCGGCCAGTCGCCAGGCCGCATCATCGCGCGCCGCCGCTTTCACCAAGTTAGTCAAGTTGGCTGGAGGTGACGGAAGACTCTTCGCCCGATCCGCTTGCTGCACACTTTGCATGGCCTTCATCCGCAGTTCGGCCATGCTCACCAGTTTCTCGGCATTCTCCACTTCGGCCCGGGCATCAGCCATCTGTTCTGAATCCGAAGCTCCCTTCATCACGAAACCTTTCGGCAGTTCGGATAATTCAAAAGCGAGGAACTCCGCACTGGCATCAAACGTCGTCAATTGGATGCGCCCTTCACGACGCTGCGGCAGCTCATACGTCAGCGCCTGCTCGCCATCCACGAAGACCGTCAACTGCTTGCCCAGCACGAATAGTTCCAATTCATACACGACACCCGTCTTCACTTCGCGATTCTGAATACCGGCTGGCGGATAATCAGATTTGCCCTTGTCCGTGAGCGCGATCTGTAGTTTCGAGCCCGTGTAGGCGCTCAGATAAACCAGCGTATCTCGTTCATCTGCGATATCGAAGGAAAGCCCCACAGATTTCCATTTCTCGCCACCCGAGATCTTATAGCGCAACTTCGCGTGAAAATCTGTCGGATGATTAGTTCGTGAACGCAAGACACGTCGTTCGCTGCCAACCTCCGTTTGCTTCAGTGAGCCCTTCTCATACTTCCATTGTCCGCCGATCTGCTCCCACACGTCCGTCTTGGACTGGGTAAAATCGTCTTTAAACATGAGCACAGGAGACACACTTTCCCGCACTACGTTTACGGCTTTCTTTTCCAATGCAGCAAGATTCTGTTGCGCCTTGTCCTTGGCACTCTGGGCATTCTTCAATTGCTGCTTGGCCAGCTCCAGATGGTTCTGGAAAACGTACTCCTGCAAGGCCGGGTTATGCGCTTCCGCGGGCAGACTAACCGGTTTGATAGAAGGCTCGCGCAACTTGAAGATCACGGGCACCGTTGGCGCAATTCCCTTCGATTTATCAGGATTCTTTTCATCGCCGCGTACGTGCAGATAGGTCGGCGTGTCCAGATGCACATCGTAAGAGCGTGGCAGACCGTTCTTTTCCAGATTGGGTTCACCGGGCAGTTCATCCAGACGCACATGATATGGCTCGAAGAAGGCGCGCCAGGCGTAGTAATCCTTGGCTGTAAGTGGATCAAACTTGTGATCGTGGCACTTCGCACAGTTCATCGTCATACCGAGAAATGCCTTGGACGTATGCTCAACGACTTCATCCATCCATGTTGTGCGATTGAAGAGGTAATAGTTACGCGCGAGAAATCCTGTGGCGCGCAAGGTGTCGCGATCCGTCGGCGCGATCTCATCACCCGCGAGCATCTCCACCACCATGCGGTTGTAACCCTTGTCCTTGTTCAGCGATTCCACGATCCAATCGCGCCAATGCCAGAGATGCTTCTGGCTGTAGCGCAATTGCTCGCCCAGCCCATACCAGTCCGAATAACGCCAGATGTCCATGAAGTGGCGTCCCCAGCGTTCGCCGTATTGCGGAGACGCCAGCAGGCGATCCACCACCTTCTCATAAGCCTGCGCTGAGTTATCCGCTTCAAATTCGTGGATTTCTTTCAGTCCCGGTGGCAGCCCCGTTAGGTCCAGATACACCCGCCGCAACCACAAGGACTTCTCCGCGAGCTCTTGCGGTTTTAAGCCGCGCTCCTGATGCTCCGCCGCGATGAAGGCATCGATCGGATTCTGTGCCCACTCACGCGCCTTCACCTTGGGCACAGTCGGGCGAACGGGTGCTTTGAAAGCCCAATGGTCTTTGGGATCCACTTCAGGCTTCTCATCCGCCGGGGCTTTGGCTCCTTGGGCGATCCAGAGCTTGATCAGGGCGATCTGCTCCGGCTTCAGCAGTTCGCCCTCGGGCGGCATGCGTTCATCCTCTTCCTTGGCCGAGATGCGCTCGACCAGATGGCTGCTCTCAGGTTTCCCGGGAACATAGCCGGCTCCATGCTTGCCGCCGCGCTTCAAAAATTCCGCCGTGTCCACCCGCAACTTGCTCTGTTGTTTCAGCACTCCGTGACAAGCGTAGCAACGTTCCACCAAGATGGGTTTGATCTGCGTGGTGTAATCTACCCGGCTGGCCGCACTGAGGTTCGCGGAAAAAGCTCCCAGGAAAACGGACACCGCCAGGCTCATAAGCCGGCTGAGGCGACGGGATGCGCCATGTCCTGCGGGAAACATGGCCGCATAGTAACGCCGAACGGAAAGCCGGGCAATGAAAGGCTGAGGTATTTTCAGGCACTTGCAGGCATCAAAGCTGCCTTCTCAGGGTGCCCGCGATCTCGTCGAAGAACTTCCTGATAGCAGAGCGGTTCTTAAACTCGGCGCGAGTCATGAGTCGGGACTTGCTCTTGTCCTCTTCAAACACCTTCACCTGCTCCCGGGCAAAAGTGGCGTCGTAGATATTGAGATTGGCCTCATCGTTCAGCCGGAAGGAGCGGTCATCAAAATTGGTCGAGCCGACCGAAACCCAGACATCATCCACAATAAGCACTTTGCAGTGATACATCGTGGGCTGGTATTCATAGATTTTCACACCGGCATCCAGCAGCGGTCCCCACAAGGAACGGCTGGCATTCTGAACGATCTCGGCATCCATGTGCGGGCCGGGGACGATAATTTCCACCTTCACTCCGCGTTTACAGGCGGCCACAAAAGTCTCGATGGCCAAGTCATCGGGGACGAAGTAAGCCGATTGCAATTGAACGCTTTTGGTGGCTGAAGCGATGGACAATAAATACATCAGACGGACGCTCTCACTACCTTCGCCGCGTGAGCTTTTGAACACTTGCGCCTGCGAATTACCCACCGGTTTTAATTCCGGAAAATACTCGCTGCCAAAGAGCACTTGGGACCTGGTCTTGACCCAGTTGTCCGTAAAGGCGGACTGCATCTGCGCCACCGCGGGACCTTCGATACGATAGTGCGCGTCGCGCCATTCATCAGGCGATCTTGCATTCCCCAGCCAGAAATCTGCGATACCCACGCCGCCGGTGAAACCGATCCGCCCATCCACCACCAGGAGTTTCCGGTGGGTCCGGTTGTTCATCCGTGAAAGGGTGTTCCAGCGCGGAGGATGATAACGCTCCACTTCGACGCCCGCTGCCTTCAACTCTTCCAGGATGCCTTTTTCAATCTTTCCACTGCCCGCCCAGTCGAGCATCACATGCACCTTCACCCCGGCCCGGGACCGCTCACAGAGTGCCTGCGAAAACTGCCGGCCGATCTCACCAGACCAGTAGATATAAGTCTCAAAGGTGATGGTTTCTTTCGCGCCGTGAATAGCTTCCAGCATGGCAGGAAATATCTCTTCGCCGTTCTGAAGGGCTTCGACTTTGTTCCCCGGCAAAATACCGGGGCCGAGCAAGTTTC
>JAJNBN010000249.1 GCA_021156225.1 Verrucomicrobiota bacterium
AGTGAAGCCCTGATCACTGAAGTGGACAGCAACCGCTATTCCGCCACCATCGTCGGATTCCCCATCCGCAGCGCCGAGGAACAGGAAGGGATCAATCCGCCTAACAGCCCCGCCCGTTTGCCCGAAAAAGGTAACGTGCTGCTGCTGCGCACGGCTGACGGCACCAAGGCTCTGGATATCGGCCGCATCATGGACGTCACGTTCAAGAACCAGCCCAAATCCACGGCGACCTCCGAGGAATTCCGTAATCTCCTGACTTTAAAACTGGATTGGAACAATCGTGCTCGCGCGGCCAAGGCGCAGGTGGGCGTATTCTACCTGCAGAAAGGCGTCCGGTGGATCCCCAGCTACAAGGTGGAACTGGATGGCAAAGGCCAGGCCACGTTGAAGCTGCAGGCCACCATCATCAACGAACTCACAGATCTCGTGGATGCCGATGTGAACCTCGTTATCGGCGTGCCCACGTTCGCTTTCAAGGATACGCTGGACCCGATGGCCCTGCAACAGACCTTGGCGCAACTCTCCGAATACTTCCAAGGCCGGGGCTTCTCCAATGCCATCATGAGCCAGAGTGCGCGTATGACAGAGCATCGGGCGAGCAGCCCGGCCACCGACATCGGCCCGGACCTGCCTGAAGGCACCAAGAGCGAAGATCTCTTCATCTTCAGCCTGAAAAAGATAACCTTGAAAAAGGGCGAACGTATGGTCGTTCCCGTGGCCGAATACACCTTGCCTTATCGCGATGTCTTCACACTGGACCTTCCCTTCGCCCCGCCGCCGGAAGTGCGCGGCAGCCTGAACTCCCAGCAACAGCAAGAACTCGCGCGCCTGTTCAATTCACCCAAGGTGGCTCATAAGATCCGCCTCACGAACAAGAGCAAGCAGCCGCTCACCACCGCCCCGGCCCTCATCCTCAGCGAAGGTCGGGTGCTCGCCCAAGGCATGATGACTTACACCGCCCCCGGCGCGGAATCCGATCTCAACGTCACCACCGCCGTGGACATTTCAGTGAAGAAAAGCGATGTGGAAAGTGAACGGGTGGCCAACGCCCTCAAGAATGATTCTTACAGCTTCTTCCGTATCAATCTCAACGGCGTGATCAAAGTCACCAACCATCGCGCTCAGCCGGTCACTCTGGAAGTCACCCGTCACGTCCTGGGCAATGCCACGCAGGCCAACATGGACGGCAAAGCAGAAAAGATGAACGTGTTTGAAAATGGCGACAGCATCGGCTCGGGAGATTATCCGTCGTGGTGGCAATGGTATGGCTGGCCAAACTGGTGGCACCACGTCAATGGTTTGAGCCGGGTGACTTGGAAAGTGACCTTGGAGCCAGCCAAGACTTCCGAACTGACTTATCAATGGCACTATCACTGGCGATAGTCGGTTACGCTATCTAAGGTGCTTAAGCACAGGCGTGACGCGTTCGCGCAGGGCTGGCAATACTTCTGTGTCAAACCACGGACGTTGCCGCAGCCAGAGCCGGTTTCGCGGGCTGGGATGCGGCAGCGGAAAGAACTCCGGCAAGTATTCGGCGTAAGCACGCACGGTGTCGGAGAGGCTGCCCTTGCTCCGTTTGCCCAGGTAATACGCCTGGGCGTAACTGCCCACGAGCAACGTCAGTTCTACTTTTGGCAACGCTGCGCGCAAGAGCGGATGCCACAGGGGCGCACATTCCGGACGCGGCGGTGAATCCCCTGACTTGCCTTTGCCCGGATAACAGAAACCGGTGGGGATGATCGCGATCTGGGATTCGTCGTAGAATTCTTCCCTCGTCAACTGGAGCCAATCGCGCAAGCGATCGCCGGAAGGGTCATTCCACGGGATGCCCGTTTCCTGCACCCTCATCCCCGGAGCCTGCCCCACAATCATCAATCGTGCCGTCGCCTTGGCCCGCACCACGGGCTGCGGAGCAAAGGGCAGATGCGCAGCACAAACGGTGCAGGCGCGCACGCGTTTGAGCAATTGATCCAGACTTTCTGGCCGGGCCATACGCTAAACCATACACCCTGAAATCGGCTCAGGACAAGTGACTGGACTTAAAGAAGCAAATAATGTACATCTTTAAACAATTCAGACGGTTAACAACGCCGGGAAACCGTTGATGATCACCCAATGACATGCCGCCGGATGGGAAGGACTATCTGCCTTCAGAAACGGCGGCGAAACCTTAGATCAACATGAAGAAAATTGACGAACCACGATTGGAAACGGATTTGGAATATCGCTTCAACTACCTGTGCGATTTCATCGGTTTCGGTGAAGCTGACATCAAGGTCATCCACAACGCGGCTCCCCTGCTCGCGCCAGTAGTGCCTGCTTTGGTGGATGCGGTTTACAGCAAACTCATCGGCTATGATGCCACCTGGCGCCATTTCGTACCCCGGCAGGATGGTTATGCTGGCGAAGTACCAGTCTCCGTGGAATCCCTCACTATGGATCATCCGCAGATCCAGTTCCGCAAACAGCATCTCGCGCGCTATCTCGAGAAACTGGTCACCGCTCCTTACGATGGCAAGTTGGTGAACTACCTGAATTTCGTCGGCAAGATGCACACGCCCAAGGCCGGCAACCCGCATCTCAACGTGCCGCTCGTCCAGATGAATTCGTTGATGGGCTTCGTGGCGGATGCCGTGAATGCCACGATCATGGGCTTCGATATCCCTAATGACCTGAAGACCGCCGCCATCCGCGCCTTCAGCAAGCTGCTCTGGATACAGAATGATCTGATCGTGCGGCACTACGCCGCTTAAGCGAGCGACAGTTTCGCGGGCAAGCGGGATGCGTTCCTGCTTGCCCGTTTTGCTTTCTGCCGCTTGCATAAGCCCATGCGTCCCCTGTTGCTAGCTTTTGTGCTGTGCCTTGCCGTCTTGCTGCCTTCAAATGCCCGCGCAGCAGAATACAAGCTCTGGCTCTATGTCCCCACAAACCTGCAAGTGGACAAATATGTGGACGATCTGGATGTACTTTTCCGTCGGGCGAAAAAAGCGGGTTACACCACTATCTTGCTGGCGGATTCAAAGTTCGGACGCCTGCACGATGTCATCCCACGTTATTATCAGAACGTGGAACGGGTCAAAAAGCTGGCCGCAGAACTGGATCTGGAGATCGTCCCGGCCGTCTTCCCCATCGGTTATTCAAACGACATCCTGTATCAGGACCCCAATCTGGCTGAGGCCTTGCCGGTGAAGGATGCATTGTTCGTGGTGAAAGAGGGCGTGGCGAAGCTCCAGGCCGAGAATCCCTTGGCCCTGCCCGGCGGTGATTTCTCGGACCTTAAAAAGTGGAGCTGGAAGGATGATGCGGTCGTGGCCGATAATGGCACGGCGAAGGTGGCTGATTTCAAGGAAAACGCGCGCCTTAATCAAAAGCTGAAGGTTCAACCCTTCCGCCAGTATCACGTCTCCGTGCGCATCAAGACCCAGAACTTCACCGGGACGCCGGAGATCAAGGCCATCGGCAAAAAACTGTTAAACTTCGCCGGTCTCGGGGTGAAGCCCACGCAGGATTGGACCACGCATCACGCGGTCTTTAATTCATTGGAGAACACGGAAGTGAATCTCTACTTCGGCATGTGGGGCGGCGGCAAGGGCACGATGTGGTGGGATGATGCTAAGATCGAAGAAGTCGGCCTGCAGAACCTCGTGCGCCGTCCCGGTGCTCCACTGGTCGTGAAGAAAGAAAGCGGTGAAGTCTTGGTGGAGGGCAAAGACTTCGAGGCCGTGCGTGACCCGGGTATGGGAAACAAACCTTACGCGGGCGAATACTCCGTCTGGCATGAACCGCCGCTCATCCGCACGAAGCTGCCGTATGGCACCAAGCTGCGCGTGTCCTACTATCACGTCGTCACGATCCATGAAGGCCAGACGATGATCTGTCCTTCCGAACCCAAGACGATGGCGTTGCTCAAAGATCAGGCCGAGCGCATGCACAAGCTCTGGCAACCCAAAGGGTGGATGATGTCCCATGACGAGATCCGCGTGCTAAACTGGTGCAATGCCTGCCAGCAACGGCATCTGGATGCGGGCGCGCTCCTCGCGGAGAACGCCAAGGCCTGCATCAAAATCCTACGAGACCTCACTCCCGACGCCCGTATCTACGTGTGGAATGATATGTTCGATCCAGCTCACAATGCTCGTGACAACTATTACCTCGTGCGCGGCAATCTCGCGGGTTCTTGGGAAGGCTTGGATAAAAATGTGACCATTATGAACTGGCACAGCGGCAAGGCGAAGGTGAACGTGCCATGGTTCGCCGCTCGGGGCCATAAACAGGTGCTCGCCGGTTTCTATGATGCGCCCTCTGAACGCGTGCAAGTCTGGCTGGACGCCGCCAAGGATGTGGAGGGCGTAGAAGGCATCATGTACACGACGTGGAAACAGGACTACCGGCAGTTGGAGAAATTCGCGGAGCTGGTCAAGGCGGCGAAGTAGCTTTTCGCAACCCATCACCAAACAAAATTATCCTGCTCATTTCGTCGTTGCTTGTTTTACCGGAAGAACGGCGGGTTTCACTCGTTTCATCTCCAGATTGCGGTAGCGGACAACATATTCATTCTGATACGAGTAGGCCCCCAGACCGACTGCCATCCGGGGCGAAATTCGATTCTTGTCCCGCATCAAAACGAGTGAATTCACCAGCTTTGCCTCATTCAGACTCGCGGACACTTCCCCACCGGAGAAGACTACCTCGAACTGGTTGGTCTTCTTCAATAGTGGGGAATGAGAGCGCAGATTGCTGGCAAAAGTGCGGGAGACTACCGCCATTTCGTTGCCATCACCGCCCTTCATGATACGGAAGCCGTACCACTCGTTGACACTGGGATGCAAGTTGCCGAACACCATGCCTGCCTGGAATTCTCCGGTGGTCGAAGAAACCATTTCCACCTCGCCACGCAGGGCAAAATCAGTCCCTGTCCGGGCCAGTGATTTCAGCATCAGTCCATTGAGGCTGGCCGCAGCCTCGAGGGAACCATCCGCACTCACCTTCCATTCTCCGGCATACGCGTGCCATCCGTAGAGTTCCTTGCCCAGTTTCACCGGCACCCAATTGCCGCTGGCAAGCCCTTGCTCCAATTCCAACACAGCATACATATCCTGGGACCAACGGGCCAGAAATGCATCATCCTGCACGGCTGTCCGGATTTGCCCGGCCAGTTCCAAAGCCCGCGAGAATTCCTGTTTGTTTCTCGCGGCATCCAGTTCCAACAACTGCTTTTGCTGCGGTCCATTCCAAACCTTGACCCAACCTGGCACTAACTCACCATTTTCCAGCCAGGCCGGTATGATATCCAGATAAGGATTGTCCTTCAGCAGGGCCAAATCCTTGCCTGCATCCTCATAGCGTCCCACGCGATGCGCCAGCATGAGATTAGCGGTCAGGTAGCTGCGGCCTTTGTACACAGATGTATCGCCGGCTGCGCCGCCGCTGAATGTCTTGCGGAGATTGGCGTACACGAGCGGGTGGGAGTAAATTTTCCAATTACCCAGTTCCTCACTGACATCGCGCACAGCCTTCGCATAATACTGCGGCACCTGGGTATCGAACCGGCCGGTGTCCAAGCAGGTCTCGCCGAATTTCAACATCGCCCCATGCGAACCATGCCAGCGGGGACGTAACGCCCACAGCAGCTTGTCGTAAGCAGGGTAATGGTCCAACCGGGCTGCCACGGCGCGGTCAAACCAGAGCCGGCAATCCGTGATCGGTGTGTCCCCCGCCCCCATTACCACGGTGATCATCTCAGTGGCCGCGTACGGGGATTTGGGATTAAGCGTCCAGGAACTCTCCAGCTTTTCTTTCGCCTTGGCCAGGTGCGCTTCAAACCCGCGCCATCCTTGTTCCGTGACGGAGTCAGCATAGCCGCTGCCCCGGACTTTCCAGGCATTCTTGATTTCACACTGGCCGCGGATCAGGTCCGCAAACCAGCGAGGGCATGCGGACGTCTGCTCCAGCATCTGGCAAACAGGCTCGCTCATACGCAGTAACCAGGCGTTGCCCGGGTTATTCGCCAAGCGGTAATGCAACAGCACAAACTCATCCGGCTTATAATCTCCTTGCACCAGAGATTCCCGTAAATATTCCAGGGAGCGACGGTCTGAGTCGGTGACTTTACTATCCGGCAGGAGCGGCTGCCGGTGCGTCGCATCAGCCCACATTTCGATGATCCACTTCACTGCGGCGCAGTATTTGGAATTCACCGCTTCGGTTCCGGCCAGCCGGGCCAGTCGGGTTTTCTCACTGCTCTCAAACTGGGCATCGGCGGCCAGATAGAGAAACAGTGGATCTTTGCAACCGGCAGCCAAGATCGGGCGCGCACTTTCGAACAGGGCCCGGTTATCCGGCGCACCCGGGTCCCCGACTTTGCGTTTGATCCAACCTTGGAAGAACCGTCCCATCGCATCATCCCACGCCGGGCTGCGGTGACCGTGGTCCCGATAGGCAGCAACAAAATGGCGGTCAT
>JAJNBN010000250.1 GCA_021156225.1 Verrucomicrobiota bacterium
CGGATGCGTGTGGAAATCATGTCCCTCACCCGGTGGCAACGTCGCGCGGCAGATCTGCAGATCCTTGCAGTTCGCGATCTCCGGACGGCAGAGCCAATGGTTCGTGCGCCCCTTGAACTCCTCCGTCATGGCCTGCGCCGCGCTGATGAAGATGTGTTTCTGTGACATGGCCTAGGAGCGTTGACTACTTTTTCTTCCCCCACTTCTTCGCCGCCGGCGCCTTCAGCGCCTTGAACTCCTTCGTCAGATTCGTCAACGACGCCTCCACGCCCATACGCTCCAGCGAACTCGCGCCCACGAAGCCCACCGCATCCGTCGCCTTCATCACACGATCCGCATCCTGCGGCGTATTGATCGGTCCGCCGTGGCATAGGAAGAAGATGTCCTTCCGCACACTGTTCGCCGCATCGATGATCTCCTGCGTGCGCTTGATCGTGAAATCCCACGACACCACCGACTTGGTCACGCCGATCGATCCGCCCACCGTCGTGCCCACGTGCGCGATGATCGCGTCCGCACCCGCCTTCGCCATCTCGATGGCTTCATCCGGTGAACCCACATAAACCACCGAGAACAAGTCCATGCGCCGGGCCAGCGCCACCATCTCATACTCCTTCTTCACGCTCATGCCCGTCTCTTCCAGCACCCCGCGGAAATGACCGTCCACGATCGTGTGCGTCGGGAAATTGTTCACGCCACTGAAGCCCATTTCCTTGATGCGCCCCAACCAGTGCCACATGCGGCGGCGCGGATCGGTCGCATGCACACCGCAGATCACCGGCACCTCTTCCACCACCGGAAGCACCTCGTATTCGCCGATCTCCATCGCGATCGCATTCGCATCGCCATACGCCATCATGCCGCAGGTCGAGCCATGACCCATCATGCGGAAGCGTCCCGAGTTATAGATGATCACCAGATCCGCTCCACCCTTCTCGATGAACTTCGCGCTGATGCCCGTACCGGCGCCGGCCGCGATGATCGCGTCACCCTTCTTCACCACCGCCCGCAGGCGTTCCACCACTTCTTTGCGCGTGTAGGGATTTCCTTTTCCAGTCCAGGGATTCGGCATAAAGCAAACGTCAGATGTTGTTTAATAGTGCAATCCGGTTCAGTGACGCTAGTATAGACACACACTAAACACCAGCCATGAGTGGGAAGCACGACAAGCTATCGGAAACGCACATCATCGGGGATGACACGCACCAATGCGTCGTGCGTGCGGACACTCACGACCAGCGCCCATGGCTGCAAGAAGCCCGCGTCTGCAACACCCTCGGCCTGCACCAGATCGCCCACGTCGGCATCGCCAATGCCAAGGTCCCCTACCGTGTCGTGCGCAAGGACCAGAGCGGCACCTACCTCCTCGCCTGCTTCGGCGGACGCGGCAAGGTCCTCATCGATGGCCGCTGGCAAGTCTGCGCCCCCGGCACCGCGTGCCTTTTGCCGCCACACACCGTGAACGCTTTCTACGCCACCTCCGAATGCCGCTGGCAATTCTGCTGGGTGCGCTACGCCGAACCGCCCGAGAAGAAACCCATCATCGCCGCCACCTCTCCGGTGATCTCAAAGTTCGACAGCCTGCCACTCCGTCACGCCGTCGAGGGCCTCTACCACGAATGCGGCGCGAGCAATTCACCCAGCGCCTTGCATCATTGGGTCGAGCTCATCCAATCTTACGTCCTCCAATTCGCGCAACCTTGGCAAGGCGATGACCGCCTCTGGCGCCTCTGGCATCAAGTCGCCGTCGAGCTCGATCAGGAATGGACCCTCGACCGCCTCGCCTCCATCAGCCACGTCAGCAGCGAACATTTGCGCCGCCTCTGCCGCCGCCAGCTCGGCCGCAGTCCCATGCAGCAAGTCACTTTCCTGCGCATGCAACGCGCCGCCGAACTCCTCAGCACCAACAACGACAAGATCGAAGTCATCGCTGCCTCGGTGGGTTACCAAAACCCCTTCGTCTTCTCCACCACGTTCAAGAAGTGGATCGGCTGGCGGCCTTCGGAGTTCCGTGCCAAACAAAACGCCTCTGCAAAGCGCAAGTGAAGTATTTAGGCTGATGCCGTCCAACCAGACCACCTGCAACCGTTGCGGCACCGTTATCCTCCAACGAACGGCGGATGAAAACCACGGTCAATGCCTCCCCTGCCGTCGCACCAAAGACGGCTACGACTTTGACCGCAAAAACAGTGAATGGAGAAAACCAGTAACCGACTCCCTCCTATGCTGCATCCCGGGAACCTTGGATGAAATTAATCCTGCCGCCAATCACCTGGCTGAACAGATCTTGCCCCGCTCCCGCGAATACGTGGCACAAGGCATGAAGTTTCTGGATGAGTTCGCATTCGAATCAAAACTGGCCGGAAATAAATGGTGCGCCGTCTCCATCTGCTTCCCCTGCGGCGACCACCGTTTTGAGATCAGCTACGAAGGCCCTGACTACGAGCACTACCTCTGGACCGTTGTCTTTTCCGAAAACTCCCACTGCACCGAAAATCCCTATTGGCCCACCGAAGCCCGCCGCAACCTTCACTAGTCCCCATCTACGCAAATCTACATTTGGCCACCAATGTTTGAGATCTACGGTTAAACCCATTTGACGAACTCCCCGCACAATGGCTTAATAATCTTAGTGCCCAAGGCTCACAACATTATCTCTATCACCACGAAAAAGCAGCTCTTGCTGGGAAATCCATGGCTCTACCAATTGAAGGCTTTTCTGTCGTAGCTCAGGCCCATCGGATTCAGCGTTTGTTGGATAACGAATCGATAACGGCTCCGAACTCCACCGCTCTTTCCGATACGCACATCTGGCGGTGCAGCTTTATGGCCCAAGCAGATGCCGAAAAGTTCCTCCAAACATTACAGGAGCTTGGACTAAACGTCTCACTAGGACCTGATTCCGATGCGGTGTTGGTTTCTGAATTTGACCGCTCAGTGGAACCGTACTGCGAATGGCTAAACACTGGAGTTTGGGACAAAGCTGTGATTGCTTGGAAGGAAGGCACCCGCCCAGAAACGGTCACCGCTCGTGAGGGGTGGGACCCTAAAGTGGGATCAGGACTTCAGTTTCACGATCCGTCGTCGATGCAGTCTCTCGAGTTTCTCCGACTGGAGAACAATATTGAGGTCTTCCTCAATAAGAAGACCGGGAAAGAAGTATACCTCGGCCGGACCTCGACCCCGGTTGACGCGCTGTTCACCACTGCCTCACAAATAGTGCGTAAGCACGATGTAACCGCCGGACGACCTCCGCTATCTGGTTCACCTGCTGCCGAAGTATCCAAGGCCGCCGAGATGCTCGAAAAAGTGCTCTCTGAATTACCCAACTGGTGGAACGCCCTGTGGTTTTACGGCAAGAGCCAGTTAGCCTTGGGCAAATATGATGCCGCGTACCAAGCCTTCCAGCATGCGTACCGTCTCGAGAAGAACGTAGAAGCCATTCTCAGGGAACTTGCCGGCACCTGCCTGGAACTCCGGAAATTCGACGAGGCCGTGTCCGTTGCCGAAGCCGCTCTTGCCTTGGATCCCGGCAACGCCGAACTGCTGGGCAATCTTGCGCTCGCCCTGTTGCTGGCCGGACGAACAGAAGCCGCGCGAAAAGCCATAGATGCCGCCATCAAAATCGCCCCTGAAGATAGAATCAATCAGACCCTTTCACGACTCCTCACCGAGATCGAAGAGGGCCGCAGAGACCAGCCGGAGTCACTTGCAGCCCTTTCAAAACCAGCTAGGCCAAAGAAGTGGGGCTTTTTCAAGCTTCCATGGAAGTAGGTTGCCGATCAAACTAAGCAAACCAAAATGGACGAATTCCCCTCCCCAATGGACCTTACCTCATGAGCGACGATGCCGCCGATCGAGCCAACCAATTCGGTGCCGAGTTCATTGACTTGGAGAATTGTTCCTTCCCTCCCGAACTCCTCGCCCGGATACCGGCCGCGATCGCGCGATCCTATCAGGTTGTCCCGTTGGCCTTCTCCGCCTACCCACAACGAGCCAGCCTGAAAATCGCCATCAGCGATCCCTCCGATCTTGATGCTCTCGACGATATTCATCAGTTATTGCGTTGCGACCTCGAAGTCGCGGTAGCTAATCCCAATCAACTCCGCACCTTCATCAGCAAACTCTATCCACTCGGCACTTAAATTCCTCCGCCTCCTTTCCCCACCATCTACCATCGACTTCCTCACCTCCCCCGATACTCGCTCGGCCTGCTCCCCGTATGTTTCTTGAACGTGTGCGAAAACGTGAACAGGCTCCGGTAACCCACCGCCCGCGCGATGAATTCCACCTTGTCACTCGTCGTCGTCAGCAACAGCACTGCCCGTTGCAAGCGCAACGCCGTGAGATGTTCCGCCGGACTGCGCCCCAGCGATTGCTGACAGAGCCGACGGAAATGTTTCGTGCTCATGCCCGCCAGCGCGGCCAATTTCGCCAACGGCCAAGCTGCGGTCAGATCGCGACTCACCGCCTGCCAGACCTCGCGCAATCGGTCATCCGTTCGCCATGGCTCGGCAAATGTCCGCGCGTAATGCTGGATCAAATCCACCCACATCTGCATCGCCGCCGGTGATGCTGTTCCGCTCGCTTCCCCATAAAGTCCCTCGATGGCCGCATGCAATGGCCCTCCCTCAAACGCTCCCAACACCGGCGCGCGTGCACTCACGATCGGCATCGCTCCTTCCGGTTCCTGGTACCGCACCCACGCGATGCTCCACGGCTTGCGCGGCTCCGCGCGATACGCGTGAAAAGAATGCGGCGGCGCGAGACACGCCATGCCCGGCCGCATCGCTTTCCATTTTCCGTTCATCCACACCTTGCCCTCACCGGCGGAGCAGATCATCACGAACGTTCCGCCCAGGTCCGGCCGCTGCACGCTGTAGGGCGGCCTGATATCCGCCGTGCCCACATGCACGATGCCATGTTGCGCCAGCGCTCCGCACACCGGCGCTTTCGCCAGCCAGTCCCGCTCGTCCGCCCGGTTCGCACGCACCACCCGCTCGGTCGTTTTGGATATGCGGATGTCCCTTTTCATTAAACGCTCTTTCTTCGGGGTAGTCGCGTATTCGGCTAGTCTGCGGCTCAGAAACCTATGTCTGACTCCAGCACCCAGCCCTCACCACGCTCCGTCATCCTGCAACGCCTGCGTGATAAAGTAAACCGCGGCGTGCCCATCATCGGTGCTGGCGCAGGCACCGGCCTCTCCGCCAAATGCGAGGAAGCTGGCGGCGTGGACCTCATCGTCATCTATAATTCCGGCCGCTTCCGCATGGCCGGTCGCGGCTCCCTCGCCGGGCTCATGGCTTATGGCAATGCGAATGAGATCGTGAAAGACATGGCCAAGGAAGTCCTCACCGCCGTGAAACACACTCCAGTATTGGCCGGCGTGAACGGCACCGACCCCTTCATGCTCCGCACTCATTTCTTGAACGAGCTGAAAGCCCTCGGCTTCGCTGGCATCCAGAACTTCCCCACCGTGGCCTTCATCGATGGTACCTTTCGCAAATGCCTCGAAGAAACCGGCATGAGCTATCAGCTCGAGGTGGAGACCATCGCCGCCGCGCGCGAACTGGATCTGCTCACCACGCCGTATGTGTTCAATACCGACGAAGCCCGCCGCATGACGGAGGCGGGCGCGGACATCATTGTCGCCCACATGGGCCTCACCACCGGCGGCAGCATTGGTGCTGAAACCGCCAAAACGCTCGATGATTGCGTGCGCGAAGTCCAGGCCATCGCCCACACCGCCAAGTCCCTGCGCCCCGAAGTCCTCGTCATCTGCCACGGCGGCCCCATCGCCACTCCGGAAGACGCGCAGTATGTCATGGAACGTTGCCGGGGCGTCGATGGCTTCTACGGTGCCAGTTCCATGGAGCGCTTGCCCGTCGAACAAGCCCTCACCGCTGAAGTAAAACGCTTCACCGCCCTGCGCCTCAACCGTC
>JAJNBN010000251.1 GCA_021156225.1 Verrucomicrobiota bacterium
CACCATCAGGTCATAGGGCTTGTTGTGATACAGACGTTGTTGCAACCACGATCGGTAATCCCCTCGCGTCAGAATCCCACCGCGGATGGCGGCATCAGCACTGGCCAGCAGATCCTGCCATAAAGTCGTCCAGTGATAACCATATTCCGATTTGTTCGCCAGCAACTCATCGATCAATCTTTGCCGTTTGTCCGTACGTGTATCCCGCAGGAAACTCTCCGACTCGCTTACCCTCGGAATCACGCCCGTAATGTCCAAATAAACCCGGCGGATGAACGCCACATCATCACATAGTAGCGGAGCGGACACGGCTTGCGGCAGCTTATTCTGCTGCCATTTCGCGATGATGAATTTGTCGATGCCGTTGAACACCGGCCCCGACACACTGGGTAATGCCGGCGCAGGCGGAAGCTGCGTCACCCGCCATTGCCGCCGCGCGAGAAATCTTCTCTCCCCGTCCGCCTCATCACTCAGCAGCGCATCCATCTCCTCCGCTGTCAGTCGTGCTTTCGCCACCGTGTCATGCTTGCGCGGATCAAACTTCTCCCAAGCCGCGCGCTCATTGGCTGTCGCCAGCAACACCTCCGCCGAATCATCCTTCGCTCCCGCTGAAATCCATTGCCGCAACAGGTGCAACCCTTCCGCACTCACCGGCGGATTCCCCTTCGGCATCTGCGGTTTCAATTCCCCCCGGATGTAGCGCACCACTGAACTCTCATCCGGCTTGCCCGGAATGACTCCCGGCCCGTTCTTTTTTCCTGATTTAAGTAGTTCGGCCACCGACCCGACCTGATAATCTCCCTCTGGCTCCGTCGTCCCGTGACACTCCACGCAATAACGCGCCAGCAGCGGTTTGATCTCCCGCGCGTAACTCACCTTTGCCGCCGCCACCGGATCGATCGGCTGGATCGCGACCGGATGGACCTTGTCCGCCTCCGCACCCTGCACCCAGCCCAGCCCCAACCACAACAACCCCACCAGCCCGCAAACGACTCTTACGCCCCCGCTTCTGCGACTTGCTATGTTGTTGTGCTCGGCGGACATCATTCCTGCTGCTTCTTCTTCACCTTGCGGCCAAAATGGCGGTCGGCAAAATTCATATACTGCTCCCAGTCATACTCCAGTACGTCATGCTTGCCCGTGCGGATGTGGTAGCCGATGAAATCTCCCACTGGCTGGTTTACCTCCGGCATCTCCGTCACGCCCAGACCGTCCTTCCTGTAGAGCTGATACACGGGCTCCGCATGCAGCCCGCCGAGAAACTCACCCTTCGGATCCGCCCACTGATCCTCCACTGCACTCGCGATGTACACCGGACGTGGGGCCATCAACGCGATCAACTCATGCTGATCCACCGGCATCGCTGCCTCATTGTCATTATACTTCAGGTGATTGTCACAGAACCAATGCGGGAAAGAGGTATTGATGCGCTTCACCGTCTCGCCAAAGTTCCGCCGCGCCAAGGCCGCCCCACCGCAACCCGAGTTGTTCGAGATCGTGATCGCAAATCGTTCATCCGTCGCTCCCGCCCACAATGCCGCCTTGCCCAGTCGCGAATGTCCCAATGCGAGAATCTCCTTGTCGTTGATGTCACCGTCTTTCTCCAGATAATCCAGCATCCGGCTCATGCCCCACGCCCACGCGCCGATCGCACCCCAATCATCTCCCTTGAACGCTTTGCCCTCTGGATTCATCGCTCCGCGGATGCCATCCTTCCAGCCATTCTCATGATCCGGCTCGATGTCGCCATAGTAAGCCGTCGCCACCGCATAACCGCGCTCCAAGATCGCTTCATACGGCCACCGGCTCGCCTGCTTCCCGCGCGAGGCCTCCGTCGCCCGGTTCTTCACCACGCCGAATTCCTTGTTATCCCGCATCCATTTCGTGGATAGCGTGACTCCCGGATCCGTTGTCGTCGTGTGATTGCCGTAAAAATTCAGACTCACGAACGCCGGTGCTTTGCCCCGCCGTTGATTCGGAACATAGAGCAAAAGATCAATCGTCGGTCCGTCCTTCTTGTCCGTCAGATGGATGACCACTTCTTTCCGCGTCGCCAGTCCGTTGAACGCCATCTTGTCCACATTACGGAACTCGTAGCGGAAAAACTTCGGTTCCGCCGGCATGCGTCCATAGACGTGCTCCTCGAACAACCGCAAAATCTCCAACCGCTGCACCTGCTCCCATTCCTTGCGCTTGGTCACCAGCGTGCCGTCCTCTTTCAATAAAGGATTCGGCAGGGTATATTCACCCACCTTGGCCTCATCATAATTGAAACCGGCGGCCTGAGCCTCCGCCTCTTCGGTAGAGCACACAAACGCGGTCGTCATAGCGGCGAGCATCAAACTGCAAGTGCGACGAAACATGGTCATGCGTCCCAGCATAGTGCATCCCCCCGCCGCCCCGCAAGAACGCGCACGCGGCAACTCTGCCTCTTCCATCACCCCATCCATTTCTATCCGCACCTCATCTGTCATACCTCGCAACATACTAGGGGGCCTAGGACATCCGCTGTCCTAGGTCCCCTTTTCTCGAAAAATATTTTATTTTTGCAACCCATTCCAAATCAACATGTTGAACACTAAACCACCCTAAAATCCCTAAAAACTCCTTTCTTGTTTCATTCATTTGTCCCCTTTCGGGGGAATTTTCTCCATCTTTGGATGTTGAGCGTTGGAAGTTGAACGTTTTCCTCCCCTCCTCTCCGTTCCCTCTGCTTCCTCCCGTTCAAAAAACCTTTCTAATCCACCTCGGCACTTGTACATAAGTGCCGATGTTTTCTACCAATTCCCTCCTTTTCCACCCCCCCAACCAGCCAACCACCCCGTCACCACCCACCCCCCTTTCCTCACCCGCTTTGAGTCACACCCCGTATTATGGCTTATCCTAATTTTCCCCTTCATACTTCATCCTTCATAAATCATACTTTCCCCATGGCCCCCGAGACCTGCCCCAACTGTGGCGAAGATGTCCCGCCGAACGCCAAGGCCTGCCCGGAGTGCGGCGCCGACGAATCCACCGGCTGGTCCGAGACCGCCTACGCCAGCAATCTGGACCTCCCCCTCTCCGACGAAGAATTCGACTACGAAGAATTTAAGAAACGCGAATTCGGCACCCCCTCCCGTCCCAACGGCATCGCCTGGTATTGGTGGGCCACCGCCGTCCTCCTCCTGCTCGCCATCCTGATCTTCTTCCTGCGTTGAGGTTTCATTTCTGACTACTCTTTCGGAGAACCTCACCCTGAACGCCAACGGCGTTCCGTCTCAAAGCCCAAGGTTGTTCCGCCTTTTGCGGAACTACCTTGGGTAGAACGTCCTTAACCACGCTACCCCAACGGGGTTGCGTCATTCCTGATATTCAAACTCACACCAGCGCCGGATTCCGCTCCACAAATTTCTGCTGATGGAAATACGGATACGCCGCCGTCGTCACACTCGCCACATCCAACCGCACCACCTGCTCCTTCGTCAGATTCCATCCTACCGCGCCGAGGTTCTGCCGTAACTGCTCTTCATTCCGCGCCCCGATCACCACCGTGGAAACCGTCGGCCGCTGCAACAACCAGTTCAACGCGATCTGCGGCACCGTCTTGCCCGTCTCCTTTGCCAATTCATCCAATACATCCACCACCCGATACAACAATTCCTCGTCCACCGGCGGCCCGAAATCAATCGACGCCTGCGAATTCAAACGGCTCGTCTCCGGCATCGGCTGCCCACGCCGAATCTTTCCCGTGAGCCGTCCCCAGCCCAGCGGACTCCACACCACCGCCCCGACCTTTTGATCCGCCGCCAACGGCATCAGCTCCCATTCATAACTGCGCCCCACCAGCGAGTAATACGCCTGATGCGCCACATACCGCGCATACCCATACTTCTCCGCCACCGCCAGCGACTTCATCAATTGCCACCCCGAGAAATTCGAGCAACCCACGTAACGGATCTTCCCCGCCCGCACCAGATCATCCAGCGTGCTCAACGTCTCCTCCACCGGCGTCATCGCATCGAACCCGTGCAATTGAAACAGATCGAGATAATCCGTCCCCAACCGCTTCAAGCTCGCCTCCACCGACCGGATCAGATGAAACCGCGATGAACCCACATCATTCGGCCCGTCCCCCAAACGAAACGTCGCCTTCGTCGAGATCAACACCTGGTCACGCCGCCCCTTGATCGCCCCGCCCAACACCTCTTCCGCCTGCCCACCCGAATACACATCCGCGCTATCAAACATCGTGAGACCAGCCTCCAAACAGATGTCCACCAACCGCGTCGCATCCGCCACATCACTATTCCCCCAAGAGGAAAACAATGGTCCCTTACCCCCAAACGTTCCCGTGCCCAGCGTCAAAACCGGCACTTTAAAACCCGAACCGCCAAGATGTCTGTATTCCATAAATGCAGGTATGTTTGCTGTGTGATTATTAAAATGTTTCCCGCCAAATCGCCCGCCGCAACCCATCGCCCGTGCTGACACCGTAAATCGACACGAACAGCACCGTAACGCCCCACCACCCTCGCCCCTCGGAGGGGAGAGGGCCGGGGTGAGGGGTGCCCGCCTTCTTTCGACTGTCCCTTACTTCAGAAAACTATCCGCCACTATCTCATACGACCGCAGCCTGTCCTCATGCCGGTAAAACTCCGAATGCAACATCACCTCATCCGCCCCCGTCCGCTCGATGAACGCCCGCAACTTCCGCTCCACCGTTTCCGGCCCGCCGATGATCGCCGCGCCGAAATGCTCCGCCACCATCTGCCGCTCCGCCTCGTTCCATAGTCCATCCATGCTCCCCACCGGCGGCGGAATGTATATCGGCTGCCCTCGCCGCAACTTCAGCACCCGCTGATAAGCCGACGTCGCCAAATGCTGCGCCTCTGCATCCGTCTCCGCCGCGAGCACCGGCAACCCTATCATCGCGTACGGCTTCGTTAAATGCACCGACGGCTCAAATTTGCTGCGATACAGCTCCAGCGCATCCATCATCATCGCGGGAGCAAATTGACTCGCGAACGCGAACGGCAACCCCAACACCGCCGCCAGATGCGCGCTGAACGTGCTCGAGCCCAGCAACCATACCGGCACATTCGAACCCCCACCCGGCACCGCTTGCAACCGTTGCCCTGGCGCCACCGGCCCCAAGAACCGTAACAACTCCTGCACCTGCTCCGGAAACCTATCTCCTGCGGAAGGATCACGCCCGATCGCCCGTGCTGCGATCTGATCCGACCCCGGCGCGCGCCCCAATCCCAGATCGATCCGCCCCGGATACAATGCCTCCAACGTGCCAAAATGTTCCGCGATGATCAGCGCCGCGTGGTTCGGCAACATGATCCCGCCTGAACCCACCCGCAACGTCTTCGTGCCACCCGCCACATGCCCGATGAGCACCGACGTCGCCGCACTCGCGATGCCCGCCATGTTATGATGCTCTGCCAGCCAAAACCGCTTGTAGCCCAGCCGCTCCACGTGCTGCGCCAGGCTCATCGTGTTCCGAAAACTCTCCGCCACACTCCCTCCTCCGAACACTTGTTCGACGTAAATCGAACTTAATTCACCTCCTGCCGTTCGTCAAAATATAATTCGACGATTGTCGAACTATCTTAACCATGCGATGTTATCCCGCAGTGAAGACCTATTCCCATCCGGCGATGGCTGACATCGAGTTGGCCGCCGTCATGCAAGCGCTCTCCGACCCTTGCCGCCTTGCCATCGTGCAAGAGCTGCTGAAGGCCGAAGGCCGCGCGCTGGCCTGCAACGAAGTCCCCCTAAAAATCTCGAAAGCCACCCGCTCTCACCATTTCGAAGTCCTGCGCGATGCCGGCCTCATCTCCACCAAAGTGGTAGGCACCAAGTGCATGACCTCCTTGCGCACGACCGAACTGAACAAATACTTCCCCGGCCTCCTAAAGCTCATTGCCAGCCGCGCCTGATTCAGTGACAGTCAGCGCCCAAGGGACATTTCCAGACCGTATCCCGGAAGCATGGACTACCAATCGCTCCAGCCCGTCGCCCGACGTTTAATAGTATTGGCCGCTTCGTCCCTTCGTCTCCTGATCGCCCTGGTGTCCCTGCTCCTCGTCTTCACCGCCTCCGCCCGCACTTACACCGTCAAATCCGGCGACACCCTCCAACGCATCGCCCAACGCGAACTCGGCAGCGCCAAGCGCTGGCCGGAGATCGCTCGTGCGAACAACCTCCCACCACCCCACACCATCCGCCTCGGTCAACGCTTGGAAATTCCTGACGGTGCCGTCAATCAACCAATCCCCCTGGCCCCATTACCCTCTATCCCACTGACCACAAATTCCTCCGCCCACCCTTCACCCTTTGTCCCACCCGGCAACAGCATTTCGACGAACCCACCCACCGTGACCTCCGCTCCCCTCACGGATGACCTGCCTTCACTGTCTGACTTTACCCACCTCATCTGGGCCATTCCGCTGAGCGTGCTGGTCTTCCTGCTCTTCCAAGCCTTAAACCTGCGCATATCCTGCTGGTTTTCATTGGTGGAGACCACCTACCTCCGCTGCCTGAAACTCGCAGTCTATCTCCTGCTCCTCGCCATCGCCAGCGGCTTTGTCATGCTCATGATCTTTCTCATCGGAGCCGCCGCCCGTAGTTCCGGCAAATTCGAACCTTGGAGCTTTGAAGCCCTCCTGATGATCGCGCCCTTCAGCTTGCCTGTATGGTTTGTGCTCAGCCTGGTCGTCATCAAGCGCACCCTCGAATGCAAATGGCGCAGCGTCGTCACCCTTCTCATCATGTCTATGTTTGTAACTTGGCTGTTGGGCGGTATCATCATGCTCAGCACCATGTCCATCGGCCCGATCATAGAACTGCTCGCCAAACTGCCAAAGCCATGACCCATTTTATTTTCGCTGATCAGGTAGGGCTCGCTGTCCTCAGCGGGCCGCCGCCGAAGCATCTGCATCTTCAATCAGCAACAGTTCATAGCAACGTCAGCAACGCTACGTCCCCCTCGCCCCTCGGAGGGGACTTCTGCCGCTTGGGAAGAGGCAGAAGGAATTTTGCGACAGCAAAAGGCCCGCTAGGGCCGAGCGAGCGGGCGCGAGCGAGTCACTGGGCCGGGGTGAGGGGTGCCCGCCCTTTCGATGTTCGGAGTTCGATGTTCAATGTTGGATGTTTCCTCCTGGTCTTTCTTTTCTCCCTATCTCTCTCCGCCCAAGACTGGCCCCAAATCCTCGGCCCCAACCGCGACGGCATCTACCACGGCTCCGCCCTCGCCACCACTTGGCCCAAGGAAGGCCCCAACGTCCTCTGGCAGAAAAACGTCGGCTCCGGTTTCGCTGGACCTTCCGTGCGTGATGGCAAACTCATCCTCTTTCATCGCCTGCAAAACGAAGAGATCATCGATTGCCTCAACTCCACCAACGGCACCCCCGTCTGGCAGTTCAAATACGCAACCGCCTATGTCGATGGATTCGGCTTCGATAACGGCCCCCGCGCCGTCCCCACCATCGCCAGCAACACCGTCGTGACGCTCGGCGCCGATGGCATCCTCACCGCCGTGAATTTCAAAGACGGCGCAAAACTCTGGCAGATCAACACGCGCAAAGACTTCGGCGCGGACATAGGCTTCTTCGGCTTCGCCTGCTCTCCGCTTGTGGAAGGCTCCACGGTCATCGTGAACATCGGTGGTGAAAACGGCGCGGGCATCGTCGCCTTCGACCTCACCACCGGCAAAGTGAAATGGAAATCCACCACTCACGAAGCCAGCTATTCCTCCCCCGCCATTGCGACCGTCAACGGCCAGCGCCTCGCCTTCGTTTTCCATCGCGCCGGCCTCGCCGCGTTGAATACCACCGATGGCAAAGTCCTCTTCGATTACCCCTGGCGCGCCCGTGAAAATGCCTCTGTGAACGGAGCCACGCCGCTTATCATCGGCAACCGCATCTTCATCTCCGCCAGCTACGACACCGGCGCGTCTCTCCTCGAACTCACCGGTGACAAACCCAACGTCATCTGGTCCAACGATGACTCCATGTCCAATCAATACGCCACCAGCGTCCACACCAATGGCTTTCTCTACGGCCTCCACGGCCGCCACGACTTCGCGGGCGGCACCGAACTCCGCTGCATCGAACTAGCCACCGGCAAAATCCGCTGGAGCAAACCCAGCCTGAGCGGCTCCAACGTCCTCCTCGCCGGCAACCAGCTCCTCGTCCTGACTGAGCACGGCGAACTCCTCTCCGTCGCCGCCATGCCCCATGAATTCAAGCTGCTCAACCGTGCCCAGATCCTCGGCAGCAAGCTCCGCAACTATCCCGCCTTGGCAAACGGCATCTTCTACGCCCGCGATACCAAAAAAATTGTCGCCGTAAGCCTGCAGTAAAACACCTGCCCGAAGGTTTTGCCTCAAGAAAGAAGGAGGTTGCATAAATCGTCATCCGAACCATTCACCTTTCCTTCCCATATTGAAAGTGTTCACATAGCGCTCAGCAATGAGCACTGCCGCGCCATCCGCCCAAGCTGAACCGAAGCCCGCCTCTCCCCGCCTCGTCTCGCTCGATGCCTTGCGCGGCTTCGACATGTTCTGGATTCTCGGTGCGGATGCCCTCGTCCACGCCCTGAACAAGATGAGTGCGGGAAAAGGAACAGCTGGCGCTGAAGCGGGTGGTCTATTTCATTTCCTGGCCAAACAGCTCGAGCATAAGGAATGGGAAGGCTTCGCCTTCTACGATCTCATTTTTCCTCTCTTCGTCTTTATGGTCGGTGCGGCGATGGTTTACTCGCTGACCCGCACCATTGAGCAGGAAGGACGCGATGTTGCCGTAAAGCGCGTCCTCAAGCGCGGCCTGCTGCTCGTCATCATCGGCATCTTTTACTCCGGTGGCTTCCGGGAGAAGTGGCCGGATATCCGGTTGCTCGGTGTGCTTCAGCGAATAGGTCTGGCCTATATGTTCGGCGGGCTGCTCTTCTGTTATTTCAAGCCCAAAGCCCTCGCAGGCATCTGCGCCGGAATACTCTTCGGCTATTGGGCCATCATGAGTTTCGTGCCTATCCGCGATATCCAGCTCAGCAAAGAAACCCTCGCGCCCATGGCCAAGGAAGCTGGCGTGACGAACAATCTCGCCTTCGCCCGCACTGTCTTCGAGAACACGACCGCGACGACCACCGGTAAATTCGCCCCCGGCTACAACGTCTCCAACCACCTCGATTTCCAATACCTGCCCGGCAAGAAGTACGATGTCTATTGGGATCCGGAAGGCATCCTCAGCACCCTGCCCGCCATCGCAACGTGCTTGCTGGGCGCCTTTGCCGGCCTGTTGTTGCGCAGCACGAACTTCTGTGATCATCGGAAGGTGATCTATCTCGTTGCCGGCGGGATTGCGGCCGCGCTCATCGGCTGGCTCTGGCACATGAATTTTCCCGTAGTGAAGAAGATTTGGTCCTCCTCCTTCGTGCTCGTAGCCGGCGGCTACAGCGCCATGCTGCTCGGCACGTTTTACCTCATCGTGGATGTGTTGAAGTATCAGCGCTGGTGTCGGCCCTTCATCTGGATCGGGATGAACTCCATCACCGTCTATCTGGCGAACAACCTCATCGGCTTCCGCCGTCAGGCCGATCGCTTCGTTGGCGGTGACATCCGCCAGTTCCTCAATGACTCTATGCCCGGCTTGGGCGATATGGCTGGTGCCATCATGGGACTCGCCCTCGCCACCCTCTTCGTCTGGTATCTGCACCGGAAGAAGATTTTCCTGCGCTTGTGATCACTCGGTTTTCAGATTGCGACCAGTGCCTGACCGGACCTATCGTTATCACATGGCCTTGAACTTTTTCCGCACACTGGCGTGTATCTGTGCGCTAACGGTTTTCCCGCTGCTTGCCCGGAGCGCAACGGCTGCCACCAACATCGTGGAAGATTGGCCGCAATTCCTCGGCCCCCGTGCCAATGGCACCTCACTCGAAACCGGCCTGTTGAATTCCATCCCGAAAGACGGACCCAAGCAGCTCTGGGCTTTGAAGATCGGCACCGGTTACAGTGCACCTTCCATTCGCGGAGAAAAATTGGTTCTGCATCATCGCCTCGGCGGTGAAGAAATCGTGGAATGCTTCAACACGGCGGATGCGAAATCCCTTTGGCGTTATGCCTATCCCTGCGGTTACACCGACCCTTACGGCTACAATAACGGTCCGCGCTGCTCCCCCCTGCTCACCACCAACCGCTGTTACACCTTCGGCGTGGAGGGCAAGCTCCTCTGTCTCGATCTGGCCACAGGAAAGATGATTTGGGAACGCGACACCGCCAAAGATTTCCAGATCCCCGAAGCCTTCTTCGGCGTCGGGAGCACCCCCATCCTCGAAGATAACCTCCTAATCGCCATGGTCGGTGGTCAGCCGAACTCCGGCATGGTCGCCTTCGACGCCGCCACGGGTAAAACCGTTTGGGAAAGCGTGGGTGCCAAGAACTGGCAAGGTCAACCGATGTATGATTGGCCCGGCGAACGGCTCGTGAATTGGGTTCCCTTTGAAAAACAAGCCAGCTACTCCACACCTGTAGTAGCCACCGTACATGGCAAGCGCACCCTCTTTGCCCTCACGCGCCAAGGCCTCGTCTCGCTTGATCCCAAGACCGGCGAAGTGAACTTCAGCCGTTGGTTCCGCTCCGCCGCCAATGACTCCGTGAACGCCATCAATCCCGTAGTCGTGGATGACTTGGTTTTCATGTCCGGCGCTTATTATCGCATCGGCTCCGTTGTCCTGCGCGTGAAACCGGACGGCAAATCCTTCGAGCAAGTCTGGCGGCATCCAAATGAGCTACAAGGTCGCCCCCCTCCGTCAGAACAACGTGTGATCCCTGCTCTGGAGATTCACTGGACCACGCCCATCTATCACGAAGGCAATCTCTACGCCTTCAGCGGACGCAACGAACCCGATGCGCGCTTCCGCTGCGTGGAGCTCAAAACCGGCAAGGTGCTCTGGGATCGCGATGAAAGCTGGGGTAAAGGGAGAGGAGGCAAACAACCCGAAGTCTTTGGTCGCGGCTCCGCCATAATGGCAGAAGGTAAGTTGATCGCGCTAGGCGAAGGCGGATTACTAGGCCTCTTCAAAGTGAATCCGGAGAAGTGCGACGAAATCTCCCGCTGGCAGGTTCCGCAACTGCATTACCCCTGCTGGGCCGCTCCCATCCTCTCCCGCAAGTGTCTCTATCTCCGCTCGGAGGATCACCTGATCTGCTTCGACTTCAGCGCGAAATAGTAGAGCTCATTCATGATCCCCTCTCCGTCGTGACGCCGATTTCTTGCTAACAGGGATTAAGGTTAGTCAGAATATTTGCGCATTCGGGAGGCGATACCTTTGATGGAAGTCGCCAATGACTTCTCATACTTTGGTGATATT
>JAJNBN010000252.1 GCA_021156225.1 Verrucomicrobiota bacterium
CGGTGGCAGTATCCAGCCGGAAGGCCATACGGACGATCTCGTGACCGTCGCCGTCATCATCGAGATGATCCATCTGGCCACTCTGGTCCATGACGACATCATGGATATGGCCGAGATGCGCCGTCAGCGCCCCACCCTCGCCGCGAACTGGGGCAATCAGATTTCCGTGTTGTTGGGCGATTGCCTCTTTGCCCATGCCTTGAAGCTCGCCGCCAGTTTTCCGACTACGGAAGTCTGTCGCGCCGTTTCCTCCGCCACCAATACGGTATGCAGTGGTGAGATCCTGCAAACGCATCGTCGCGGCAAGCTGGACATGGCGCGCAGCGAGTATTTCAAGATCTTGTCCATGAAGACGGGCGAGCTCTTCGCCCTCTCCTGCGATCTCAGCGCCCATCTGACCGGTGCCACTCCCGCGCAACGCAAAGCGTTGCGGGATTACGGCATGGCCTTGGGCACGGCCTACCAGATCTACGATGATTGCGTGGACCTGTTCGATTCCGAAGATCGCGCTGGAAAATCTTTAGGAACGGACTTGGCCAGCGGCAAAGTCACCCTACCCCTTTTGGTGGTGCTGGAACGTTGCACCCCAGCCGAGCGCAGCCAGTTGGAACGGTGGTTGCAAGCATGGCAGCCCGAGTATCAGGCCGGTGTCGGGGCCTTGCTCGAACGGTATGATTCTTTGTCAGTTTCCCAACAGGTGATTGAACAGCATCTCTTCGAAGCCCGTCAGCAGTTGAAGACCTTGCCGCCGACACCCGGTCGTCAGGCCCTCCAGGCTTTGACGGATTTTTTGGCGCAACAAACGAACGGACTGGGTGTTACGGCTTAGAGAAGCGTAACTACCTATGACGGGAACAGTAACTTTAGAAGCCATGGATTTACCCGCCACGACGAAAGATGCCGCGACCGTAAAGGCCGAGGCAGCGGCGGAAGATCGTGAACTGGTCCGCAAGGCGCAGTCGGGCGACATGGACGCCTATGACCAGCTCATGCGCAAATATCAGGAGCGCATCTACGCCACCGTTTACCACATGACGTCCAATCACGAGGACGCCAACGATCTGGCGCAGGAAACGTTCGTAAAAGCTTACAGCGCCCTGAAAAATTTTAAGGGCGATTCCAGTTTCTTCACTTGGGTCTATCGCATCGCAGTGAACAAGACGATCAACTTCCTCAAGACCCGGAAGAATCGCAGCTTCCTGAGTCTCAACGATTTGGACCAGCAGGTGGAGCACGATCAGGAATTGGTAGAGCTGGTTTCCGAGCAGACTCCCCGGCGCGCCGCCGGTCTGTCAGAACTGCAGGAAAAATTGAACGAGGCCATGCAGAAGCTGTCAGAGGATCATAGAATGGTAGTTACCTTGCACGATGTTCAAGGCCTGTCGCATGAAGAGATCGGAAAGATCATGGATTGCAACACAGGCACGGTCCGGTCCCGATTGTTCTACGCCCGGCAACAGTTGCAAGCCAACCTCTCAGACTATTTGAAATAACATGGAACCGGCCAACGACAACGATTTCGCCCAGCTCCGCAAGCTGATCGCCCTCAAGAAGCACGAACAGCCCCCACCGGGCTACTTCGACCGTTTCAGCCAGCAGGTGCGCAATCGCATCGAGGCGGAACAGGCCTCCTCCTCGGTCTCTTGGTTTGATGCTTTGTGGGCACGCTTCCAGTTGAAACCCGCCATGGTCATGGCTTACAGCGCGCTGGTGTGCGGCTTGCTCATCACCGGCGTCATGATGGCCGGTAAGATGCAGGATGGCGGACCGATGGCGAATCCAGCCATCAGCACCATGCCTGTCTCGCCTGAACTGGCCACCACCGAGGAAAATCCCTTGGTGAACAAAGTAGCCTCAACCAATCAGGAACCTGCTCCGGCCAATTTGTTCTCTCCCAGCCTTCAGGTGGAGAGGGTGAACTTTGAGCAGCCGAAATAAATCGCCATTTTAGTAATGAAAAAGGACCGGGTTTTAAATCCCGGTCCTTTTTGTTTTTCAAGATAGTGCCGGAACAACTCAGCTCAACGATACCGGGAGAACACCAGCGTGCCCTCGTTGATCTTTATCGTGATGTTGTCCTCGTTAAGTACGGTCAAGGTGCCCGTGGCCTCATTATCCCCCTGCTTGAGCGAGACGTTCACCCCACCATCGCCCTTGGTCCAGCGACCGCTGGCGATCAAGGTTGTCTGGGTGATGTCTGTCATTGAGGGAGCCGCAGACGGCCCCGTATCTGGCGCGGCGGGCGGTGGCGGTTGCCATCCTTCCACCACGGGTGCCGTCGGCTTGGCCACCACGCGGGCTTGCAGAAGCCCACGCACTTGCGGGAACTCCAGCTTGGTTCCGCGGAGGAACATCTGGCCGTCAGGCGTATTCACCAACACCAGATCATCCATAAATCTGCCCAAATAACCCTTAAGCTGCAGCAACTGCACCGGTGTCACCTGCGGGTGATTCTGTTTCACCGTGTTGAGGGTGGGGGCCAGATTGATCACCCACACACCGATCACCAGTTCGGGATCATACTTTGGTGATTTGCCCGTCTTGGCGAACTCCAGCAGGTCCGCCGTATCCACCTGCTTTAGCTGGGAGCGGATGAAATTGTTGTTCAGCAATTTCATCGAATTGGTGTTCAGCCACCGCGGAATCGGTGTCTTGGATTCCAAAATCTGCCGTGTCTCCGGCCCGGCGAGCATCTTCACAAATTCGGGTGTGCCAGACAGGCTGAGGAAAAGTGGATAATGCATCATCCGGCTTTGCAGTTGCGGATTCTGATACATAAAACCGATCACGTCCGAACCCTGATAGAACTGCACTGGAGTCCGGTCCATCGCCGCCGCAAATTTCTCGAAGCCAGATTCCTTCAAATCATTCCGCAATTTGCCCATGGTGCGGTACAGAAATGGCGCCTTATCGTTCGGCTCGCTCAGCATGATGGGATAACCGACCGAATAAATGAACGCCAGGATGATCCCCAGCCACAAAATGCCGTTCACAATGCCCAAGCTCAGCCCAACACGGTTGTTCATCCGTTCCCAGAGGGAATATTTTTCATCATCCGTCTTGTATTTGTAATAGAGAAAAATCTTAAGATGAACGCCTTGGGCGATCGAGTAGGTCACCGCCACCAGCGCCAAAAAGATCAGCAATGAAGGCATGATGATCAGCGTGGTGGGCGTCTCGAAATAAGTCATCAACATTGGCCGCAATTTCGCCCCCAACGGGTAGGCCGCGAGAAAAGCCAGCCAGGTGCCCAACACCCCGACAGTCATGCGCACCGCTCCGCCCGTATGGCCGCCTGAGGCCCCAAGCCCAAGACACAAGATGACAAGAATCCAGATGGTCATTCCCTAGACAATAAAAAGCGGCGGCCTTTAACGCACGCAGAAAAATCAGGAACCTGCAATTTCTTGATAACCGTCATTTATGCAGATTTTGCCCGCCTTTTACCTCTTTCCGCCGTCTTTGCCATCCGTTAACCACTCCAGGTTGAACCGCGCCACCGATAATCTACCCGTTTTGGTTCCGCTTTTGGCATCCGTGGAGCCGCGCTCGTAGAAGCACAAAATGGTACCATCCTTGGCCATCGCCAAGTCGCTGTATCCGCTAAAACCCTCTTCCAACAGCCTGTTTACCGGCCAGGTCTTGCCCTCGTCGTAAGTCAGCTTCACGGAGAGATTGATACGGTCTCGGGACATCTCCGGCTTCTCTTTGCCGTCCTTGCGGGTCAGGTTATCAGGATTCGCAAATGCTATCCGGTTTTTGCCCCCTGTCTTTTCATCAGAAACCCGGATGATGCTAGCCATGCAGACTGGCTCCAGCAACGCCTCTTCAAATTGAATCTTGGACCATTTGGTCGCTCCATCCTGACTATAGGAGACCGCCCGGCGATGTTCTTTCGATTCACTGCGGATATTCAGCATCGTCCGGCCATCGGATAGTTCGACCACGATGGTCTCACTCGGATTCTTCAGTTCTGGATCTTCCACCACCATATCGCCCCGTTGCCAAGTCTTGCCTTTATCATCACTGTAAATGACCGACACCGCCGACGGACGATGGGCATGCCCACCAGTGCCCGTGGATAGCCAGACAGGCACCACTAACCGGCCCTTCTTCAACTGGATGCCATGAGCCGGCCCGGTGGCGATGACCTTCCAATCATATTCCGGGCGAAACTTGTCAAAGGCCGCTGTGACCTCGACTGGAGCTGACCACGTCGCACCCTCGTCCTTGCTCTGCATGTAAAAGGCCCGGCAATATTCTAGGCAAAAAAGAAAATGCACCGTGCCGTCCTTATCCGCGATCGCGGTGGCGTTGTTGTAGGTGACGTCGTTGGTGTTCCCCAACTTCTGCGCGAGCGCCACCGGGTTCTTCGTCTTGGGTCCGGGCACATCGGCGATCTTGCGCATGGCATCCCAGGTCTTCCCGCCATCGGTGCTACGGCGCAGCATGATGTCGATAGTGTCCCAGTCGCTCTTGCCGGTGCGCCGCGCCTCACAGTACGCCAGCACCGTGCCCTTCTTCGTCACCACGATGCCCGGGATGCGGTAGAGCGCATAGCCATCCTTGCCGGCCTCGAAGATATCCACCTTCTCCAGCAACGGTTCAGCAGCGGATGCGTTCAGTGCGAAAAGACCAGCAGCCAAGGTCAAGGATGAGACAATGCGTGCAAAAGCTTTCATACGGGTAGGAGGAAAATGAACTGTAATCGGAATACTCACAATGAAACTCAACTGGTAATCACTCTTGACCAGTGCAGTCCCGGCGAAACAAAACACCCGGCCTGAATTTTCAGGCCGGGTGATCTGAATTGGTTTTCGGTTCGCTTAGGCGAACAGTTTACCCACGGATTTCGCCTTCACCAGTTCACGCGGCTGGTTCAAGTGGTTGTAAACGATCGTCTCCGGGTCGATGCCGAAGGCGTGGTAGATCGTCGCGAGCAATTCGCTCGGATGCACCGGGTCTTCCGCCGGAGCCGAACCGGTCTTGTCCGACTTGCCGTGGACGTAACCGCGCTTGATGCCCGCGCCCGCGATGACGCCCGTATAGCAATATGGCCAGTGATCGCGGCCATCCGCGCTGTTGCCGTTGCCGGAGGTGCTCACGCCCTTCACCGGACTGCGACCGAATTCACCCACCGCGACCACCATCGTCTCCGCCAGCAACCCGCGTTGGTCGAGATCTTCCAGCAAAGCCGAGAGGCCGATGTCCAGCATCGGGGCGGACTGGCGCTTCATGCGGTCCGGCAGACCGTTGTGCACATCCCATGAATGGTTGTCAGAGTTCGCTACCTTGGGCCAGATGACTTCCACCACGCGCGTGCCCGCTTCCACCAGGCGGCGGGCCAACAGGCAGCTTTGACCAAACGTATTGCGGCCATAACGGTCACGGACCTTCGCCGGTTCCTGGCCGAGATCGAAGGCATTCCGGGCGCGACCGGAAATGACTAGGCTCAACGCGCGGGTGTAGTACTCGTCCAACTGGTAATTCTCCACCGCCTTCTCGATCTCCGGAGTTGCTTTGCTGAAGGCGTCGCGCAAACTGGCGCGGCGTTCGAGCCGCAGCGAAAACACGTCCGGCTGCATCTTGAGATCTTCCGCGCGGATCTTCTCCATCTTGGTCATGTCCAGATCGTCGCCATCCGGATAAAGCGTGTAAGGATCAAAGGCTTTGCCCAAGAAACCAGCCGTGCCGGCCTTGCCCACCACATTGCTCTCCTGCAAAGGACGCGGAAGCATGACGAACGGCAGCATCGGTTCCGTCGGTGGTTTGAGGCGGATGATGTTGGAACCGAAGTTCGGAAAATCTTTCGCGTTCGGCGGTTCAAGCTGGCCGGAAGGGCTCACCTTATCCGTCGTGTAACCCGTCATCATCTGGTAGATGGCGGCGGTATGATTGAAGAGGCCGTTGGGCGTGTAGCTCAATG
>JAJNBN010000253.1 GCA_021156225.1 Verrucomicrobiota bacterium
AAGCATCGTTGAGGAACGGATAAAAAAGCCCAATGGCGTTGGAGCCACCACCCACGCAAGCGATCAAGAGATCCGGCAACCGCTCTTCTTTTTCGAGGATTTGCCGCCGCGCTTCATCACCGATGATGCGATGAAAATTCCGCACCATCAAAGGATACGGATGTGCCCCATATGCCGTGCCGAGGATGTAATGCGTACTACGCACATTCGTCACCCAGTCACGCATCGCCTCGCTCACCGCCTCCTTCAAAGTCTTTTGCCCGGCCGTCACCGATACCACTTCCGCGCCCAGCATTCGCATGCGGTACACATTCAACGCCTGCCGGTTGCAATCCACCTCGCCCATGTAGATGCGGCACTTCAGGCCGAACATCGCCGCCACCGTCGCCGTCGCCACGCCATGCTGACCGGCACCCGTCTCCGCGATGATGCGCGTCTTGCCCATGCGCTTGGCCAGCAGCACCTGCCCCATCGCGTTATTGATCTTGTGCGCGCCCGTGTGCAGCAAGTCTTCGCGCTTCAGATAAATCTTCGCGCCACCGAGTTCCCGCGTCAGCCGTTCTGCATAATACAACGGCGTGGGCCGCCCCACGAACTCGCGCAGGTAATAGCTCAGCTCCCGTTGAAACTCCGGATCCTTCTGGGCGCGAAAATACTCTGCCTCCAGCTCCTGCAAGGGGTGCATCAACGTCTCAGGCACATAGCGCCCGCCGTAAGGACCAAAGTGTCCCTGCGCATCGGGTAAAGTCGGCGTAGCCACAGTACTCATAAATCGTCCCGCAACTTCCCCCGAAACCTCCAGATTGGCAAGCCCTCAACTAATCCTCAATCCCGTGGATCGCTTCTATGAATCGCCGCATCAGTTCCACGTCCTTCTTCCCCGGAGCCAATTCCACCCCGCTTGAGACATCCACCGCATACGGCCACACCTCATGCACCGCCTCCGCGATATTCTCCGGCGTGAGCCCGCCCGCGAGCACGATCGGCTTGCCCGAGTCCTTCGCCTGCACCGCCAAGTCCCAATTAAAGACCGCGCCCGTGCCACCCTGCTGACCCGCCACATAACTATCCAGCAACCACGCATCCGTATCGTAATCCGTCAAAGTCGTGAGCGACGACGCATCCTTCACGCGAAACGCCTTCATCACTTTGACCGCCTTGAACTGGCGGCAAAACTCTGGCACCTCCGCCCCATGCAGTTGGATCGTATCCAGCCCGATTTCCTCAATCGCACGAAAAATCTCACCCGCCGTGGCATCCACGAACACCCCCACCTTGCTGATGAACGGCGGCAACGACCGCACGATCTCCGCCGCCTGCGCATTCGCCACGAAGCGCTTGCTCGGCCCCCAAAGCATCAAGCCGATGGCATCCGCCCCGGTTTCCGCAGCCGCCTGGGCATCCGCAACCGAAGTGATCCCGCAAATTTTGATCCGTACACGCATTGCTAAAACAGTGGAAAGAGAGTTTACCAGTAATTACCGAAAATGATAGCAGGAAACATCGCCCCACTACCCCACCACCGTCCCAAACTCACAGCTGTACTGTTTCCCACAGTTAGTGCAGGAGGCATCCTTCAGTTTCAAATCCGGTGCCCACGTATAGATCGTTTGGCACGCTGGACATTTCACTTCGTAGTATTTTCCTGAGGTTCGGTAAGCCAGCAACTGCTCCTGCGCCGGTGAATGCAAATCTTCCTCCGCCAGATTACTCAAAGCCGCCGGACTGAAATCCCCGCTCGCCGCCAATCGCATCGCCTGCGAATTGATCGCGGCCTCAAAGCAATTTCGCACCAAGCGAGCATTGCCGAACTGGTCATCCGCCCCCTCGCGCAGATACGTGAAGTGATGCACCAGCTTCTCGCGCAATCCCGGCGTGAGATGGAGCGCGTTCTTGCGACAAATGCTGGAAAAGATGCGGCATAGCTCCGGCACCGCATAATCCGGAAACTCGATATACCGCGAGAAGCGCGAACTCAGCCCCGGATTCGAATCAATGAACGTCCGCATGTTCTCCGGATATCCTGCCACGATAACGATCAACCGGTCGCGATTATCCTCCATGCGCTTCAGCAACGTATCGATCGCCTCCCGCCCGAAATCCTCCCCCTCCTTTGCCAGCGTGTAGGCTTCATCGATGAATAGAATCCCATCTAAAGCTGAGTCCACCATCGCATTCGTGCGCGGCGCCGTCTGGCCGACATACTCCGCCACTAATGCGGCCCGGTCGCACTCCACCACGTGCCCCTTCTTCAAGACGCCCAGCACTCGAAAAATCCGCCCCATCAAGCGCGCCATCGTCGTCTTGCCCGTGCCCGGATTGCCTGTATAGACCGTGTGATACGTGGCCGGGATGGCTGGCATTCCTTGAGAAATCCGCATCTGCTGTAAGCGAGCGAAGTTCGCCACCTCCCGCACCTTCTGCTTCACCGCATCCAATCCCACCAGATCGTCCAGTTCCCTCAGGATCTCATCCAGCCGGTCATGCCCCACAGTTTGTGCTGCCTCCGCCGCCTGCCGCTGGACTTCGTGACAGATTGCCGACGTCTGCTCCAACAGGTATTGCACGAAGCGATTCTCCTTCGCCGAGAAATCTCCATCGATACCCGCCAGCGCATCACACACTTCACGCAGGAGCGAATCGTAGAACAGGATGACCAACGGCGGCAGTTCCAGCTTCGTCACCACCCGCGCGATTTCGCGGAACGGCTGGTCCAGTCCCGCTTTCACCGTCTCTTTCACCGCCTCACGCAATTGCTGCAATCGCTCCGGTGCCTGATGCATGAAGTCCGACACCTCATCCTTCACCCGCAACGGCGTCGTCCCGACAATCTTGCCACTGAGCGACTGAAATTTTTCCCGATTGATCCGTTGGAACAACCCGATGAATCCGCCCGCCATCCGCTGCGGACCATTACTGTAAAGGCACGCCACCCAGAACTGGGCCGAGGCATCCGCCAGCAGCGAACGATCATCTTCCGCCACCATCACCGACCAGATGCCGCCCACGATCTTGCGAAATGACTCGTTCAGGCTCGCCAGCAGATCCGTGGTTCCCTGCGCCGTCTTCTCGAAGGAAACTTGAGGCGGTGTGAGTATCTCCAGATATTCGGCCAGCAGCCGGGCACTGAACAGGGCGCGTTCCAACCGCATTACAGACTCTTCATGGCATTCCGTGATCTTGCATATCTCCGGGACATGCTCCTGCACATACTTGTGCCACTGCCGATAATCCGCATCGAGCTGCAACAGGTCATTCCCCTGCTCCTCACCGATCACGCCTGATTGCCGGAACTGCGTGACGATCTCCTTGACCGTAAGTTTGTTATAGGCCGCCAGGTCATCGGCGGTGAACTGGCTCAGCCGCCGGGTCTGGGCATCGCCCGAGATGCCGACCAATACCGCCCCGGGCAGCAACGGATGCTTCGAGAAATCACTGGCTACCTGACGTAATAACATCGTGTCCCTTAAACCTCGGGTTTGTTGCCGCTAGGAAACCCGCTGGAACGTCAGGGAGCAATTCCAAAGAAGCACGGAATTCGGAGTCCACTCTTACTCATACCGCAAAGACTCGATCGGATCCAGATTCGCCGCCTTATACGCCGGATACGTCCCGAAAATGATTCCCACCGCCGAACAGATCAACAATCCCAGCACCACCCAATCAACCGGAACGACTGGCGGGGTACCGAAATAGATCGCCGCCCCGTTCCCGCCCGCCAGTCCCAAGATGACACCAATGATTCCCCCAATCTGACAGATCACCACTGCTTCCATGATGAACTGCGTAAGGATATTCCGCTTCTTCGCCCCAATAGCTCGCCTTACCCCGATCTCTCGTGTACGTTCCGTCACGGACACCAGCATGATGTTCATGATCCCGATGCCCGCCGCGAGCAGCGAAATGGAGCTGATCACCGCCACGCCGATGCGCACCGCAAAGGTCAGGCTGCGGAACTGTTCGATAAGTGAATCATTCGACATGATCTCGAAATCATCCGGCTGTCCCGGTTGCACCTTCCGCACCGCGCGCAAGATGCCGCGCGTCTGCTCGACCGTGTCGTCAAAAGATTCCGCGCTGGTCGCCTGCACCATGATGCCCAGATTGCGCCAACGCGCCCCGTAACGGTTCAAACCCGTGCTCAGCGGGATGGCCATGAAGTTGTCCTGCCCCGTCCCGCCTATTCCGCCCTTGGCCTCCAGGTAGCCCACCACCATATACCGCACCCCATCAAATTTTACCTCCTCGCCCACCGGTGAACTGTGAGGAAACAAGTTCTTGGCCAGATAATTCCCCAACACACATACTGGTCGTGCGCTTTCCAGATCGCCTTGGCTGAAGGCACGTCCCTGTTCAATCACCCAGTTCTTCGCCTGAAACACTCCCGGTGTCACCCCGTTCAATTGCACATCTGGATTCGTGGTGGCATAGCGTGAAGAGGCTTCACCACTTTGCAATCCGGTCTCCGCCCCCACGGTCTTCGCCAAAGTCGCCCGCCGCTCCAGTGCCTCCACATGCTCCATCATCAGATTCTGCCGGCGACGATACTTCTCCCATCCGCTCGGGCCTTCAAAATTAATACCCGGCCAACGGCTCACCGCGAAGGTATGCGTGCCCAAACCGCTCAACTCCGATTCCATGTTGCGCTGTAAAATCCGCATCGCCGTCATCACTACGATGATGGAGAAGACGCCGACCACCACGCCCGTCAAGGTCAGCGTGGACCGCAGCTTATGCGCCGCCACCGATGCGATGGCCATGCGAAAGCTCTCCACCGTCTCGGCCCAAAGCACGAGTAACGCACGCTTTCTAGTTTTTTTGATCGCAGCCACTTTCCAGTTTTCAGTTACGGATCATCCGTCATTCCACCCTTAACGCCTCCACCGGGTCCATCTTCGCCGCGCGCCAGGCCGGGAAGAATCCCGCGATAATTCCGGTGACCAAGGAAACACCCAGCGCCAAACTCACCACCAGCGGTGAGATGCGCATGGGCAATATGCTGGATGCCCCTGCGGCCGCCCCCCAGGCCAGCCCCAGCCCGATCAAACCGCCCAACAAGCAGATGAGCGCTGCCTCCAGCAGGAACTGCAACAGGATGGCTCGCGGCTTGGCTCCCAGCGCCTTGCGCAGACCGATCTCCTTCGTCCGTTCCGCCACACTCACAAACATGATATTCATGATGCCGATGCCGCCCACGAAAAGGGAAAGTCCGGTGATGAACAAACCAACTGCCGCGATCGCTCCTCCCACACGTTGGAACATTTCGATGAACATCTTCTGTTCATTGATGGCGAAATCGTCGGGATCTTCGGGGGCCACATTGCGGATGCGGCGCAGAATACCACGAAACTCTTCACGCGCTTCCGGCATCTTATGGATGTCAGTCACCTTGATCCGGATGTTCACATTGGGCCGCCAGCCTATGACCTGATTGAAACGCGTGATGGGCATGAACACCTGGTTGTCCAGGCTCTCCATGGCCAGGAATGTTCCGCGACGGCTGATGACACCGACCACTTCAAAGGTGCTGTCGCCGACCCGCACGCGTTTGTCCAGGGGAGATTCAAACGGGAAAAAATTAGCCGCCACATCCGCCCCCAACACACAAACTGGCCGCGCTCCTTCCACCTCTGCGGCGGTCAGAAAACGTCCGTGCGTCAGAATGAGCCCGCTCACGGTGGCCGCTTGCTCCGTGGTGCCGATGATCGTCACTGACGTGGCCACCGCATCACCGTAACGAACGGTCCTCCGGGAATAGGTTTCCGCTGTTGCTGCCAGGATGTATTGCGACTGACGGGCCAAGGCACGGGCCTCGGCTAGGGTGATGTCCTTTCGATTCCGCATCTTCCACCATGGCTCCTCATTGATCCAAGGATACTTGTCGATGAACACCACGTCAGCCCCGATGGCTGAGGATCGCATCCAATGCGATCCACAAGCCTTCCAGCACTTCAGCGAGGAGTTTCACGATTATTCCTTCACCAACACTTCATCGCTGGCGATGAGCCCGTCCAGAATACGCACCACCCGCCGCGCATGCCTTGCTACGGCCTCTTCATGCGTCACCACGATGATCGTATTCCCCGTGCGGCTGAGATGATCGAAGAGCGCGAGGATTTCCTTGCCCGTGCGCGAATCCAGATTTCCCGTCGGCTCATCGGCCAAGAGAATGGAAGGCTTGTTCACCAGCGCCCGCGCCACGGCCACGCGTTGACGTTGACCACCCGAGAGTTCGTTTGGTTTGTGCTCCACGCGGTCTGCGAGTCCCACCTGCGTCAAAGCCGCCATCGCGCGTTCATGCCGTTCATCCGCGGGCACACCAGCATAAACCATCGGCAACTCGACATTGCGCAAAGCACTGGCCCGCGCGAGGAGGTTGAAGCTTTGGAAGATGAACCCGATCTCACGATTACGCACTTCGGCGAGTTCGTTGTCGTCCATCTCGCTCACATCCGTGCCGTTCAATTCGTAGCGGCCCGAGCTGGGGGTATCCAGACAGCC
>JAJNBN010000254.1 GCA_021156225.1 Verrucomicrobiota bacterium
CGTTCGAGTGGGGAGGCGTTGGCCGAGCTGCCGGAAAGCGTCCTGCCTGACTTCACGACGGAAGTGAAATTTCATGCCTTGGAACTGGTCCGCCGGGTGGATTCCAAGCTGGATGGCGCTTCCAAACTGATATTTCGCACCGCAGCGGGGGATTTGATCGAGACAGTCATCCTGCGCATCGCCACCGGACGCACTTCGCTCTGTGTGTCATCGCAGGCGGGGTGCGCGGCGGCCTGTGCCTTTTGCGCTACGGGAGCCCTTGGCTTCAAACGTAATTTGACCACGGAGGAGATCCTCGATCAGGTCATCCAGGCGAATCAAATCCTGTCCGCAGAGAAACGCAAGGTGCGGAATGTTGTGTTCATGGGCATGGGCGAGCCCTTTCACAATGAGCGCGCGGTGCATGGCGCCCTCGATATCCTCCGTTCTCCGCAAGGATTTGCGTTTGATGAAAGCCGCCTGCTGGTTTCGACCGTAGGGGTGCCGGAAGCCATGGTGCGACTGGTGGAAAAGTTTCCCCGCATCGGCCTGGCCTTGAGCCTGCATAGCGCCGTGAAAGCCACGCGCGAGCGGTTGATTCCCCAGGCCTTGAAACATTCGTTGACGGCTTTGCAAACCGCCGCCCGCACTGCGACCGATGCACAACCAGGTCGTGAACTGATGATCGAGTACACGATGCTGGACGGTGTGAATGACAGCGATGCCGAAATGGAAGCCCTCGCCGAGTGGCTGCGGGATCTGCCAGTGCACGTGAACCTGATTCCTTACAACGCCATACCGACCTCACCTGAACTGCAGCCCACGCCCCGGGCGCGCATCATGGCGTTTGCCAAAGAATTGCGGGCACGAGGTTTCCCAGTGACGGTCCGCTATTCTCTGGGGGCAGACATCGCGGCGGCGTGCGGCACGCTGGCGGCGAAGGAAACGCCTCAGCCAGTCGGTTGAATGCCCTTCATTCCCCTTATTGACTCACCAGCCACCTCCCGGCAGTCTGCGCACCTCATGGCATTGGAAAAACTGCCCAATTCAATCTTGCGCGACCTGAAAGCACGCGCCCAGAAGCTCGAACCGCTGGTCAAGGTCGGTAAATCCGGCCTGACGGAAGGCTTTTATCGCAATCTCGACGAGATCTTCGCCAATCACGAACTGGTGAAGGTGAAATTCGCCGACCTCAAGGACCAGAAGAAGGAGCTGACCCCGCAGATCGTGGAGAAAAGCCAGAGCCACCTCATCCTGCAGGTGGGCAATGTTATCGTGCTTTACCGGAAGAAGCCTGATGCAGCCGTGACCGAGAAGGACGAAGCCGCCGACTAAGCGCGGCTATTTGTCTACGTGCTTCTGGATGATGCCGTCTACCACCTGCGGCCAAGGCTCCTCCGGAGTGATGGCGTAGGCGAAAGGCGCGTGGGTGGAACCGGGCGTGTCATCGATGATGATATCCGGTTTGGCTGAGAAGCCTTCGAACAGATGTTCCAGCTTATACGCCGTGGCGATGCGGAGGGCGTAATCCGCCCCGCCCGTGCTCCAGAGGAACAGGTGGCAACCTGAGCCTTTCAGTTTTTCCAAGGACTCCTTCGCTCCGGGCAGCAGCATCTGGTTCATATCCACCAACGTCAGATCCACATCTACAAACACGTTGGCGTTTTTCATGAGAGCCTTGGCTTACTTCGCGGCCAGTCCGGCGTCTTCGATGCGATACACATGCTTACGGTCACGCAGGAAGAATGCCTTACCTGATATGGCCGGAGACGCCATGAAGCCATCGCCCAGTTGATTTTGAGCAATCACCTTATATGTGCGGCTGGCCTCGATAAGTGTGCATTTGCCCTCTTCATTGGTGAAAAGGATCATGCCATCCACATAAACGGGGGAGGCAGAGACGTTTCCGCCGATGCGCTCGTTCCAGACCGGAGTGCCGGTTTTCGCCTCCAGACAGCTCGCGATGCCACTGTCATCAATCGTAAAGAGCAAGTCATCCACCAGCAGGAGCGATGGCTTGTTCGGCACACTGCGCTTGGTGGTCCACACCATGTTCGTCGCCGTCATCACCCCGTTGGCATCATCCGTCTTCATGGCGAAGAGCTGGCCCTTCGCGAAGCCCGTGGGGTAATAGATCATGTCCTTGCCCACCACGGGACGGGTGGCGGCCGAGTGCTGGCCACGTTCCTCCACGCGCCAGAGTTCCTTGCCCGTGAGCGGGTCATAACCATAGAACGCCTTGGCACCGATGCTCAGCAGCACCGGCTTGCCCTTGATCATGGTGATATGCGGCGTGGCGTAAGCCTTGCGCCAGTCGCCTTCGGCTTCCGGTTTGCCGTCCTTCAAATCCATGAAATCGATGGAACGCTTCACATTCCACACGGTCTTGCCCGTCTTTTTGTCCAGCGCGAGGACGAACTGATGGTCGCTGCCATCATAGTGCATGATGATCAGATCCTTGTAGATGATGGGGGAAGAACCCGCACCGCGATAGTGGTTGCACTCGATGTCTGTCCGCTGCCACAGCACTTTGAAGGTTTTCGTGTCCAGGCATGCCGTGCCCGGTGAGCCAAAGGTGATATAGACGCGCCCATCCTCGATCACCGGGGTGGGGGAGGCGTAGCTGTTGAACTTATGCGCGAACTGCGGCGCGGCCACATCGAACAGCTTCTGATTGAACAGTTCTTTGCCCGAATCCTTGTCCAGGCATACGGCAAAGAGCTGCTTGCCATCCGCCGTGGCCGTCGGCAGCCAGACCTGCTTGCCCCAGATGACGGGGGAGCCCCAGCCCACGCCTTGCACGGGCGTCTTCCACTTGATGTTCTCCGTGTCGCTCCATTTGCGCGGCAGGCCCTTGGCATCCGAATGGCCGTTGCCCTCGGGTCCGCGGAACTGGGGCCAGTTGTCCGTGGCGGCCCAAGTGGTCATGGTCCCTAGCGACAGGGCGCAGGTCAAAAGTAGAGAACGGAGATTCATGATGGCGTCAGTTTAACTGGCTCTTAAATCAGAAGCAACGCTAAGGCGGGGTATTCAAAAGACCTGCTCCAGATCAGCTAAAGATGAGCATGCACAAAGCGCCCATAAACATCGTGCCGGATATGAGGAGGATCAAATTAAGCGGCGCCCGGATCTCATTCACGCTCCGACCCGGGCGCAGCACGAACCGCTGGAATGGCGGATAAAACAGCGTGGCCAGCGCAGCGACAAACAGCGAGCCAAGGGCCAGCAACCCGGCCGGACCGGGAAAGGACCTCCGGTCGGCAGCACTGACGAGAAAGTCAAATATGGCCAGCATAAAAAGCCCGTTCCATACTAATATCATGAGCAGAAATGCCTGCCAGCGGATCGGCCATGGTTTGGGTGGTGGAAGCTCAACGGGCTGAGCCTGTGCCCGAAAGCCTGTTGCTTGAATCCCAGCGAGCAACTTGTCCGGGTCGCCCAGACACCAGAAAACGATGTGCTGAGGGTAATCAGGGCAAGTATGCTGTATCTGTATGCCCCAACCAAGCACCGGAATGGCCGAGTAACGGCTGATCGCCACGACTTGACCCGGGGTGAAAGTATACTTTCCAAGAAAATCCACCGATAACCGAATTACCTCCCCGGTAACGGATAAAGAGGCTAACGGCCAAGTGGCGTTCATCAATCCTATCCTGGCTCCTCCCGTGGCTTTGAACGGTTTTTCCATGATGTTTCGTGCTGGCACGACCAGTGAAGCCGTATTCCATGGTTTTGGCAACGGGGAGTTCGGGAGCGGCTGACCACTGAAGGCTGCATTTTTCAGCAATTTTGTGCCGATGTAGCCGATATAGCCGATGTAAGGCTAACCTGATGCCCTAACATATGCCAAACTGACCGCAGATGAACAAAGAAAGCAGGCATGAAGAAACCGAACGGGGAGCAAGCCGGATTTACGGGCAAGTCATCGCGTTTATTGACATCCCCTGTCCAAAACCGCATTTTCAGCGCACTAGATTTTACGATTTGATGATCACCGCCTTATGAGCACGCCGCATAATCTCTTCAACACGCTGCAGTCTTTCGACCTCGGGAACGGGAAAAAGGGGAAGTTCTACTCCTTGCCGGAGCTGGAAAAGGCCGGTGTCGGCCCTATCTCCAAGCTGCCCGTCTCCATCCGTATTGTTCTGGAATCCGTCCTGCGTAACTGCGACGGCCTGAAAGTCCAGGAAGCGAACGTGAAGGAGCTCGCCAACTGGAAGCCGACCGAATCCCGCACCGCGGAGATCCCCTTCGTGGTCGCGCGCATCGTGCTGCAAGACTTCACGGGTGTCCCTCTGCTCGTGGACCTCGCCGCCATGCGCACTGCCGTGGCGAAGATCGGTAAGAACCCGAAGATCATCGAGCCGCTCGTGCCTGTGGACCTCGTGGTGGATCACTCGGTGCAGGTGGACTTCGCCGGCAACGCCGAAGCGATGGCGAAGAACCTCGATCTGGAATTCTCCCGTAATCGCGAGCGCTACCAGTTCCTGAAGTGGGGCATGCAGGCGTTCGACACCTTCAAGGTCGTGCCGCCGGGCATCGGTATCGTGCATCAGGTGAACTTGGAATATCTCGCCAAGGGCATCTTGGAAGCGGGTGGCGTTTATTACCCGGATACGTTGGTGGGCACGGACTCGCACACCACGATGATCAATGGTTTGGGCATCGTCGGCTGGGGCGTGGGTGGTATCGAAGCTGAGGCGGGTATGCTCGGTCAGCCGGTTTATTTCCTCACGCCGGATGTCGTGGGAGTGCATCTGACCGGTGCCATCCGCGAAGGCGTTACGGCTACGGACGTGGCTTTGACCGTCACGCAAATGCTCCGTAAGGCGAAGGTCGTCGGCAAGTTCGTCGAGTTCTTCGGCCCTGGCGCGGCGGCGCTGCCGCTGGTCGATCGTGCGACGATCGCGAACATGGCTCCGGAATACGGTGCCACGATGGGCTTTTTCCCGATCGATGCCGAGTGCGTTAACTATTTGCGCGGCACGGGCCGCACGGAAGCCGCCTGCACGGCTTACGAGAATTACTACAAGGCCCAAGGTCTCTGGGGCATTCCGCAGAAGGGCGAAGTGGAATATTCGCAAGTCGTGGAACTCGACCTCAGCACTGTGGTGCCGAGCGTCGCCGGTCCGAAGCGTCCGCAAGACCGCATCGAGCTGGGCAGTCTGCGCCGCGAATTCTTCAGCGCATTCCAACGCCCGGTGAAAGACAACGGTTTCGGCAAGGCGCGCGCCGAGTTCAACAAGATTGTGACCTTGGGAGCTGCTCATGTGGCGCATCCGAGTGGTGGCAGCCAGGAGCCTGTCTCCACCACGAAAGCACTCGCTGCCGGAACGAATCCGGTGACCGAGCGTGAGATGGTGCAGAACCGTCCGACGCCTGATCCCGTGACGCCTGAAGTTCCGGTCTTGAAGGGCAAGATCGGTCACGGCTCCGTGCTCATCGCGGCCATCACAAGCTGCACGAATACCTCGAACCCGAGCGTGATGCTTGCGGCCGGTTTGCTCGCGAAAAAGGCCGTGGAAAAAGGTCTCAAGGTGAATCCGGTGGTGAAGGCCTCCCTCGCCCCCGGATCGCGCGTGGTGACGGATTACCTCAAGAAGACCGGTCTGCAAACGTATCTGAACAAGCTGCGCTTCAACACGGTCGGCTACGGTTGCACGACGTGCATCGGTAACTCCGGTCCGTTGCATCCAGCTGTCGAAGAGGCCGTGGTCAAGAACGACCTCATCACCGCGAGCGTGCTATCCGGTAATCGTAACTTCGAAGCGCGAGTGCATCAGAATGTGAAGTCGAACTTCCTCATGTCGCCGCCGTTGGTGGTGGCGTTTGCCCTCGCGGGCCGGGTGGATATCGATCTGAGCTGCGAGCCGATTGGCAAGGGTAAGGACGGAGAACCCGTTTATCTCGCCGACATCTGGCCGACCCT
>JAJNBN010000255.1 GCA_021156225.1 Verrucomicrobiota bacterium
CTTCTGAACTTCACACTGCCGGAATAAGGCTCTTCGACCTAGCCAAGACATATCGTCCTACTTCGCTCGGCGATGTCGCTGAAGCCGCCCGACTACCGACCATTCGCAAGATTTTTGAGAAGCTGCATGAGGTGAATCATCCGGTAAGTGTCGCACTCTTCTCCCTCGGCAGCGTTGCTGAAGTTCGGATCATCGAAGGCCGTGAGTAATACCAAGCCGAAAACCATTCGCGTTGCACGCATTGAACTGTGCGACTTCCAGGCGTTTCCTGGATCAGAGCCCGTTGCCTTTGATCTTCGCGAGAAGGGCCAGCCTGCGGGACTGAATCTGCTGCTTTATGGCGAGAACGGGAGCGGCAAGTCCTCACTCGGGCGGGCTTTGCGCGATATGTTCGATCCCCAAAAGGCCAATGATTTCGATGAACGCCGTCACGTCTTCTCTTTGATCAAAGATGAAGCGGGTGATGAGAAAGCTCCCGACTTTGGACATGTTCAGGTGGAATTTGATGACCCTGCTACCAATAACATCGTGTGGCGTGCGGGAGATGACACCTACCGCCAACACACGTTGTTCGCCGATGTCGCAAGGACGCGCGGTTGGATGGACTACCGGACGCTGTGGAAAGCGGCACAAATCCCGACGAGGTCAGACTTCGTGCCGTTCTTCCGCCCCCTGACAGATGAACTGCTCGTGGAGTGCCCCTATCCTGACAAGTCTGGCGCTCTCTTCGGCGAGCGTTGGCAGAACATCCTGAAAATCGCCCAGACCCGCCCGACGACGGGTAACCGCTATAAGCTGGATGGTCTCCAAGTGGAGATCACCAAGTTCAATCAAATGCTGCGGGCCTTCCTGATCGATCTGGAAAAGGCTGCCAATGAGATCCTGACACGGTTCGTGCAGTGGACCACGGTAGAACTGCGCCTGGAACGCGAGGTGGTGTATTCCTCGAAAGCGAAAGGTATAAAGTTATCACTAGGCGAAGTGTCTCTGCGGGTTCGCTATCGTGCCCGGTTGCTTTCCAATCTAACGGGTTTCTTGAACGAAGCACGCATCACCGCCTTCGCCTTGGCCATCCATCTGGCAGCGCTCAAACTCAGTGCGCCAAGACGACGTGCTGATGGCGTGGCCTATCCCCGCCTCTTGATTCTGGACGACGTGCTCATCAGCCTAGATATGACCCACCGCCGCCCGCTGCTGGATTTGCTGGAACAGGAGTTCCAAGGCTGGCAGGTCTTCCTCCTCACCCACGACCGGGCCTGGTATGAAGTGGCCAAGCAGCACCTCAAAGGTGGATGGAAGCACCGGGAACTTTTCTGTGTGCATGTCGGCGACGAAGAGCGTCCCTTGTCAAAAGACGATCACGACCACATCGATCGAGCAGAAACGTTCCTCCTTCAAGGCGAGCCCAAAGCCGCTGCCGTGCATCTGCGGACGGCCTTCGAGGAAATGCTCAAGCAGTTCTGCCAAGAACTGAAGATTCTGGTGCCATTCACCACCAATCATAAGGACATTACACTGCGTGGTCTGTGGAGTGCCATTGAAGCAGCCGAATGGGAATACAAGCCAGCGGACAAACCTGAACTAGAGCGGAGAAACGGAATTTTCAAAGTGATCTCGATCGATCCAGTGAAGTTTCCAATTATTCCGAAGTTACTGAGCCGCCGTATCGATCTTGCCCTCAGTTGGGTTCTAAATCCTCTCAGCCACTCAGAATCCGTTGACCGTTATCGGGACGAGCTTTTCGACGCGGCCGACTGCCTCCGAGATCTGCGCATCCACTTCAACCGCATCGAGACATCGGGGAAAGCCCGGCATCTCACTTTGATGACTGAACGTGATAAGCTGGTGAGACTGCTGAAGCACAATGGCACATGAACGTAAATTCCTAAGAACAAGACGCATGGCCTGATCGTGGACTACATCGGCATCTTCGACGACGTGGCCCTGGCGCTCGACTTTGACGAAAAGGCCGTGCAGGAGGTGGTTAGCAACATCGACGAACTGCCGAAGGCCCTGCCCGTGGATATGCAGAAGTGCCTCGCTTTCTTCCCCAACGTGTGATCGTGGCACGCATCGTGAAAGACATCGACGAGATCGTGAAGCACGTGCGTTTTCCAGACTGGCAGAACACCACGCAGGGTGAACGCGAGGTGTGGGTGGCGTTACGAAGGACGTTGCTGAAGTACCGGTTTCACACGGTTCAGGAGCTATTCGACAAGGTGCATGGGTATATCCGGCAGTATTATTGAGAACAGAATCATGAGTGGCTGCTTGCGAAGTGCCACGCTCAGGGAGTGATTCACTGTTTGGGATTCAAGAGCTTATTCGACAAGTAATAGCAGATACCAATAGCCGCCCACATGATGAGCAAACGATCAAGCTGGAGGGTGTGCTTGGCCCCCAAGGGATAGCTCGGGCCAGACCAGATCGGAGCAGTCGTGGTGGTGTAGGTCTTGGTTTTCAGGGTGGAGTTTATCCGCTCGCTCTGGAACGGGGCAAAGAGCAGGGTGGCTCCAAACGCCGTGCCCGCCAACAACCTGATCCAGAATGTCACCCCACCAGCTTTCGTTCTCGGCACCAAGAAATCACGTATGAAGAACCCACTGCCCCCAATAAGCCCGGCTAAATAGAAGCCGGTCATCCAGCCCATCCAGTTCGAGGGGGCCAAGCCTGCATTCCGTTGCCGTTGCATCGTCTGCTCTCCAACTATCCAACCGGCGATGAATCCCAGGACCATGGCCGCGACAATCAACGTGGTGCTTTTTCTCATAGGGTATGGAATAGCCTCTCATAGGCTATTGGTACCCTTTGGTGAATAGGTTACGCGTTGAGAGGGGGCGTGCGGAGCTGTTGTGGGGGCATGTCCAGGAGCTTGGATGCTGCCAAATCGCTTGGAAGGGCCGATTTCATCGCTCCTTGACGTATTTGGCTAAAGGCGTAAGCATCAGTTTGACCAGAGTGGTTAGGGCCAAGGCTCGATGAGCCAGTCTGGATCGGGCCGCCTGCACCTTGGATCTCAGCGGTTCCTTCCCGTCAGTCGTTGGTTGCTCAAGAAAACCTCAATCTGACCTGCAACTGGGGCTGCCGTCCTCTGCGTCGTCCCCATTTTGATTTGAGCTGAGGATAGTAGTTCACGATGTTGCGGAACCGTTGCGGGTCCATGTCCAAGAGCTTGGCGGCTGCAAGGAAGCTGCCTTGTACCAGCTCCAGCGCCTTGTCCATTTGCTCCAAGTCATACGACCACACCCGCTGGTAGCGGGTTCTGCTGGCTCTAACCTCACCTTTGCCACCTCTTTCAACCCACCACTGGGCCGCATGGCTGGGATTGGCCGGGGTTTTCCCTCCGTCTTTCAACTCAAAGTTCGTTTCGGTCATGGTTTTCATGCCGCCTGCTCCTTGGTGAGGGTCGGGGAGGGCATGCTGGGTGCGATGCGCTTCCGGTTTTCAAGATAGTATGCAGAGGTCACCGCCAAGCTGCCGTGGCGTAACTGACGGCTGGCAGCGAGGATGTCGGCATGTTCGCAAATGTAGGAGCCAAACTCCTTCCGCAAGGTGTGAATGGGCTTCTGCGCAGTGATGCCGTGCTTGCGCAACCATTTCACCAACCGCTGAAAGGTTTTCTCTGCCCTGTAGAATTGCCGGTCATGCCCCGGCTTGGGTGCCAAGTGGCTTTGCAAGACAAACACATCGGACGTGTTTTCCAGTAGCTGTTTCAACTCGCCCATGATGGTGGCATCCACGTAAACCGAACCCTCTGAACTCATCGTTTTGGGAGTGAAGAACGCAGTAGTGGTAACGTATATACGACCTCCCTCATAATCCAACTGGGTCTTGGTGAGGTTGTCTATCTCCCGTTTGCGCAGTCCGGCTCCGAACGCCAAGAGGAAAGCTTTGTAGGCTTCCACGTCATTCGGCAGCAACTCGCGCCGCGCTGCCTGGGCGAGTTCGGCCATGTTGAACGTGCTGGTGTAGTGCTCTGGCCGACCGGCCTCCACCCGTATGCCCTCAAAGGGATTGTGAACGGTCTTGATGGGCAACTTCTCAATCACCCGCTGGGAGAAGAGGGAGCGGGCCTGCCGGGCGAGACTGGCGGCGTTGATCTCCGCTTGGCGACGGGCGGCAGGATTGTTCTCCGTTCCGGCCTTGTACTGCGCCAAGGCGGATTCGAGCCGCTTCTTGGTGATACGGATCAGCCGGATAGATTCCACCCGCTTCCGCCAAGCCAGATTGCCACCGTGCTTGTAGTCGTAACGGTTCGTCGTGTCCTTCAAACCGAAAGCTCGCGCAACGAGTGTGCGCAACGCCGCGCTATACCCGTAACAGGTCTTGGGATTCAAACCGGAAAACTTCTCCACCGCTTGGAGATACTGGCCGACCGTTACGCAGTTGATCTCTTCTGCACGATCCGGGGCGAACTCCTTCAAGGTTTCCTCCCACCCCTTGGCTCGGACGGTCTGATAAACCTTCACCGCCTTCTGAGCCGCCTTATGGCGCTCGTTCGTGGCCAGTCCGATATTCTCCCGGCGTCCCGCGTATTGGATGCGGACATAGAACTCCGACACCTCCCGCGATTCGCCATCACGAGTGTAAGCGGGGCGAAAAACTTTGCCCGTCCAGTAGGCGGGAGCGAACTTTGAAAATGTGGTTTGCTTAGCCATTGCTTAGCCACTTTTGGGGTTTACTCGGGTAATGTCCGGTTGTGTCAATGCGAGTATATTCGGCTGTAACTACCTCCAAATCAAATAGAAACGACGCACTTAACAAAACATGATGCAACCCCATAAAACCGCTTACCTTCTGACTACGGATCAGAAGGTTCCAGGTTCAACTCCTGGCAGGTGCACCACTCTTTCCGTCAGTATTTCCTCCTTAGTTTGCCGTTCCAATCCTTTGTTGAGGGATGGCTTTACCCCCTTTGCCTTGACGATGGCAAGTAAACGGCGGACAGTTGGTCATTACCCCGTAATAACAAGGTGTTTGCAGGCGAATGGCCAGCCCGTCAGAGAGTGAAGGGCGGTTGCGTCAGTGTGGTAAAAGCTGAGAACACAATGTTTGAGACTGACCCTATGATGGTGGTGCAGAAGGACCCGGTGGGCCGGCCCGGGGAGGGCGCAGAGACCATTTTGCTGGTGGACGACGAGGACGCGGTGCGAAAACCGGCGGCGGGGGTGCTCAAAAAATACGGATACTGCGTCTTGCAAGCGGCGACGGCTGAGGAGGCGTTGGATGTGTGGAAAGCGCATAGTGCACCGATCAGCGTCCTGGTGACAGACATGGTGATGACGGGAGACCTGAGCGGTTGGGAACTGGCGCAGCAACTTCTGGATGTCCAACCCACGCTGAAGGTAATCTATACCAGCGGATACTCCGCGAAAATGGCGGCTGAGGTTTTCCACATCACCAGCCAGATCATTTTTCTGCAAAAGCCCTACCTTGGCCAGAGACTGGCGGAAGCGGTGCGCACGGCATTGGATTCACCCGCCGCCACCAACAATACGGAGGAGAAATGAAACTTCGCCAGACCGCCAACAACAGCACGCCGGTCTGCGATTCTCCGCCACTCAATCCCGATACAGTATGCAAAACGACCTTATTGCCCTACCGGTAAACAGCGAGGCGCAGGCGGCGGCAGCGCCACCCCTGACGACGGTAGAATGGCGGGCGGCCCGGCATTTTTCCGAGCACCTGGACCGCATCCACCGGCACACGGACCGGATGTTCGCGGGACTGATGGTGTTCCAATGGATCGCAGCCATCGTCGTGGCGCTGGTAGTTTCGCCGAAGACCTGGGCGGGGCAGTATAGCGAGACGCATATCCATGTCTGGGCGGCTCTGCTATTGGGAGGTGTTATCACGCTTTTGCCGGTGGCTAT
>JAJNBN010000256.1 GCA_021156225.1 Verrucomicrobiota bacterium
GGCACCAGATGCAGCACATACTTCTTGGGCCCGATGTAAACGGTATGCCCCGCGTTGTTGCCGCCTTGCGAGCGGACCACCACTTCCGCGTTCTCCGTCAACACGTCGATGATCTTGCCTTTGCCTTCATCGCCCCACTGGGCGCCCACGAGAATTGTATTCGCCATATCGCGTCTTTAAGTCTGAACAGTAAAAAGCCCCGCCGTTGTAAACGCGGGGCTAAGCTCGGTATTTACGTAGAGAAACTAAGTAGCGAGAAAACCAGTGTCAATGCCTGATTCCTCATGAATCCCTCGTTTCTCCACCCCCACCTGCGTTCTACCCGCCATGATCTTGGATGCCCGCTTCCGTTAAATCGTTAAAAAGGCTGAACCGTTGAATCACTCCCCGATTCAACCCTTTTAACTCTTTAACGAACCATCCTCCCCAAAGTTTGAGCTTTGAGCTTTATTTAACGTTCCCCGAAGCGCGCCTTCCCATCCGATCCGTTCCATGTGTCGCTCCGCGATTGCATCCTGTCCTGCGGCACTCTAGCAACCAGTCCACACCTCCCGCACCAAACCCTCGCCAGCCACTCCACAAAGAAACGCAGAAACCAAACCCCCGACATGGTAGGCCATTACTGCCGCAATGCCCTGACCTTTTTCGCCAAAACACCACGATCACCACGACCCACTCCCGCCGAATCACGACGCCTCATCTCCCTCTCTTCCATCGATAGATGGAGGAGAGGGCCGGGGAGAGGAGGCACTGAGCCTCCCCTTCCACTGGGCAGTCGAACTTCGACCGACCGGCCTTCCGCATTCCCTTTAGGGAACTATGTCAAAGAGCAATGAAACCACCCGACCCCTGTGAAGTGCCGTGCTCTTCCCCCTCCTAACAGGGATGTCGAATTCAGTATCCGGTCCTGACCAGGCTGGTTCCGCAGCGGCTCATGGATTCCCCGGTAGGAATCGTAAAATCCTACGCCCACCGACGTCCAGTTCGCCCTCCAGCTTACGGGCCCCGACCCAAACACCCGACACACTCACAGATCCATTTGACTCCATAAGGACTGTCACCTCCCCGCCAACGCAGGACACAATAATGCCAACGCACCATCATGTTTGATGACTTGGGATTTCCCAGTGGCTGCTTACCGCTCCGATTGAGCGCCAACCACCGTTTACCCGTCCTTTACCAGCAGCGAGCTGCCAGCACTCCCACTTTCCCACATCCTGTCTCAAAAATAAAACAATTTTAGTTATCCCACAGCGACATTTCTCCCAACCCCTTGGGAATGAGGAAAATCCAAGCGAAGATTCTAACGTTTTTTACCCTTTTTCAGCAAAACCCCACCGCCCCTGGCTATTCCCCCATGCTTTGCCCCGCGCGCCTCACATCCGCCGGAGACGTTGAACTTCCTTCCGCAGCAAGCTGACGAACGACTTGGCATGCGGTGAATGAATCCCGGACCACCCGATTTTTGCGATCACTGGATCGAATGCCGGCCTAAACGGGCGGCACACCAGTGACCGCGGCATAAAACTCACCGCACTGTCCGCTAAAATGGCGGCTGCATGATAAGCTTCGAGCGTGGCAAACATCGTCGCGACCCCATCCCGTTCCGTCGCCACAAAACGCGGCCTGATCCCGAAAGGTTTCAGGATCTTTCGGATGTGCGGCAAGTATTCCGGGAAGCTCTCTTGATCCAGGCCGACCAGTGCCAGACCACGCAGGCGCTGTGGCGATATGTGCTTCAGCTTGGCCAGTTCGTGGTCCGCCGGCATCACCAGCACAAGCTGGATTCGGCGGAGTTCCTCCCAATGGAAATTGGGGATGACCGCACCCGGAGTCTCCAGCGTGATCACGATATCCAGCTCCTCATTCCCCGCCTTGCGGGCCATCTCTTGCGGAAAAAGATCCGCCAGCTCCACTCGCACGCGCGGTTGCTCCGCGTGAAATTTTTGCAACGCACGCGGAAGAATCCCGGCGGTCACCGAGGGCGCGTAACCGATGCGCAAGACTTCTGTGCGGGCTTCGTCACGCACGCGTTGAACCGCCAGGTCGGCCCGGGCGATGACCTCCCGTGCCTCCTCGTAAAAGAGCCTGCCTGCGTCCGTCAGCGTCACCGCGTTTTTTCCGCGCACCAGCAGCGGCGTGGCCAGCTCCTCCTCCAGGTCTTTCACCTGCCGGCTGAGCGCCGGTTGCGTGAGATGAAGAACCTGCGCCGCACGGTTGAACGATCCATGCTTGGCGACGGCTATGAAATATCGCAGGTGGCGCAGTTCCACCCCCGGAACCTCGCTCATACTGAAAGTATGAACAAGGCCAAAAACACGGCATTGGAGAAAAGCACCGTGGCGCTGGTATTCTTCACTGTATGAACAACATGAATACCGATGACAACGTTCCCCTGCCCGCCCCGGTTGCGCGTTACTTCGATGCCGCCAACCGTTTTGATTCCACCTCCGCCGCGGCCTGCTTCACGCCGGACGCCTCCGTCCGCGACGAGGGGCACCACCACCTCGGCACCGAAGCCATCAGAAACTGGGTGTCGCAGGCCAGTGAAAAGTACCAGCCTCACACCACTGTGCTCAGCGCACGGGAAAAGGGTGATAAAACTGCGGTAGCGGTCCGCGTCGCCGGGCAATTCCCAGGCAGTCCCATTGAACTCGAATTCCAATTCACCCTGCGCCACGGAGCCATTGCCGAACTCGCGATCCATTGAAATCGCCCGACGCTGAGCACTCTCTTCTGAAGCGACCATCACTCTCAATTCAACATGAAAATCACCTCCGTTCTCTTTCGCCTCATGGCTGTTCTTTTGATCTCCCTAGGCGGCCTCGGCTGTGCCCATGTCGAGAAGCCACGCGGTTCTGCAGCTCCCATTCATCAGGTCGGACTGGTCTGGCTGAAGCAGGCCGGAGATGCCGATGCCCGGCAAAAAGTCATCGCTGCCGTCCAGGAATTTGCCCGGTCGATTCCGGAGGTCAGGAGTGCCACCGTTGGAGAAACGGATGGCGTGGCGGGGCCATTCTCAGACATCAGTTATGACGTTTGTTTTATTCTGACTTTTAAGGACGAGGCTTCACGGCAGCGTTATGGAGAGCACCCCGTTCACCAAAAAGCGGCCCAGGAAGTCTTCCTGCCCCTTTCCCGGAAATTGCTGTTCTACCGGTTCATCAACCAATAGATAAGCCGGTTGGTCATCGCGTGAGAGCGAGGGAAGGCGACCCTTAGTCGCCTTCCCCCTCACAATCACCACCGCTCACCGCTTACTTCCCTTCGCGCTCGGCTTTCTCAGCAGCAGCAGCCGCCCGCAGATCGTTACGATGCCAGACATAGGCCACCAAGATGCTCAGCTCATAGAGCAGATACAGCGGCACCGCCATCATCAGCATCGTGAACGGGTCACCCGTAGGCGTCACAAACGCCGAGATGATCAGCAAGATGACGAACATGTAGGCGCGGAAATCCGCCAGTTTGCGGTAGCTCAAAATGCCGATTCGCACCATCGTTAGGATCAGCACTGGCAGCTCAAAACAGATGCCCATGCCCACCAGGAATTTGCACATGAAGCTGATATACTCCACCGCGCGCCACTGGTCGGATTGGAACCCCATCCATTCGGCGATCTTCGTCGTGGCAAAAAGCGTGATCTTCATCAGCAGGAAATAACAGAACGCCACACCTGCCAGGAACAGACCCGCACCAATGGTGACACCTTGCACCAGCCACTTCCTCTCCTTCGGTCGCAATGCTGGCATCACAAACTGCCCGACGAACACCAGCACGAACGGCAAAGCCAGCGCGATGCCACCATACAGCACGATATCCAGCATCACCGAGAACACCTCACCCGGTCCCATGACCTCCACGCGCGTGGTATTGTGCGGCCCCGCTGGCGGATTGGGATTCACCTCCAGGCCCAATACCAGATTCGTCCCCACCAGCGTAGGCACCAGATTATAGGAGAGAACCTTGTTCGTCCCCATGTCGATCGGCTTGAAAAAATGATTCGTGCTCACCGGCAGCCACATCTCATTCGTGCCCAAGGTAAGCTGTACCATCGGCGGCTGGTCCCCCACCGTGATCTCATTGGCCAACCGCAACGGATACAACAATACCGCCACGATTCGATTCGCCGCCACCAGGCACACCACCGCGCTCACCAGCAAAGCCGCCACGCACTTGACCAGCATCCAGCGCAGATCTTCCAGATGATCGATGAAGCCCTTGATCGGCCCGCCAAATCCCTCCTCATCCTCGCTGTTGTTCCCCTCACCACTATCGGAGCTGTGCGAGGTCGGCGGCACCCAGCCACCGCTCCCACTACCGCTGCTGCCGTGCCCGTGATCATCACCTTGGTAATGATACGGATCATTGTGATGCTGGTCATGATGCGGATCATCATGATGATGATAGTCGTCGTGATGATAATCCGTCGTCTCCTGATGATACGGATTATCGTCCTCGTGCGTCTTGCTCGTCGTTAAGTCGCCCGCATCTTCCTTGATGTTGCCATCCACCTGATCTTGGATTCGCTTAAGCTCCTCATCGACAGGTGCACCCTCACTGGTGGGAGACGCACTCGCCAGCTCCGCCCCTGGCTCAGTACGTGCGACGATATCCGTCGCCGGTTGGATTTTGATGCCTGAAGATTTCTCCGCAGCCAATGGCTTCTCCCCGTGAGGCGCGGATGCACCTTCACGGGGAATAGATTCCGTCTGTCCATCACGCGGTACCGAGGGTGTAGCCGAGCCGGGTTCTACCGGGTTTCGGGTCTTCTCGGAGCCGGGTTCGGGACGAGACTCAGGCGTGGATGCCCCACCGGGCTCGTTGGCCATGGCTCAGTCCTGAAAAACTGACGTTTAGGACTTGAGCTGCTGCTTGTCAGCCGCTTCTTCCTGCGCGAGCTTTTTCGGCTCGGGAGGACGGGCTGCTGGCGGCGGCGTGGGAGGCTCTTCCATCGAGCGATGCATTTCATTCTGCATGTCGTTGGAAGCCTTCTTGAATTCCTTGATGCCCTGGCCCAGACCCTTGGCCAGTTCGGGGATTTTCTTCGCTCCGAACAGGACCAACACGATGATCAAGATGCCGATCACCTCGGGCATGCCCAGACCAAAAGCTAAAAATGCTGCTGTGTTCATATGTCTCTACCTTACTGCTGCGCTGCCTGCCCGTAAAGTTATCTACGGACTGGCCGGCAACGATTTAACGTTTATCAGTATTCTTGTTCGCGGCTCTCTTGATTCCTTAACGCCTTGGCCAACCCCGAGCCAGCTCCAGAATCATCTTTGCCCCGAACATCACCTGCATCGCGACCACCATGCCGAGCACCTCCTACAGGCTCACCAATCCGGCCACTGATGCTGTGTCTATTGATTTGTTTGTTAAAAAGCTATGGCAGCAATCTTCTGTTACGCTAACAGACGGACCTTACAACCACAGGTTACACTTCCACTATACCCTATTGACGCGGCGTTAACAGGATAAATTCACCACGGCGATTTTTCGCCCAAGCGCCCTCGCTCGAACCGATCTCCGCCGGACGGTCTTCACCAAAGCTGATCGTGTGCACGCGTTCCGGTTGGATTCCCAGATTCACCAGGTATTCACGCACCGCCAAAGCGCGGCGTTCGCCCAAAGCGCGGTTATACTCTTCCGTGCCCCGTTCATCGCAATGACCTTCGATCTTCACCATGTGACCCGGCTTGCCCTTCAAGTAAGCCGCAACCTCTTCCACACGAACACGTTCACCCGCGCGGACGGCGGCGCGGTCATAATCGAAATAAACCGTGTTAGCCTTAAAAAATGCGGGGTTCTCATCCCATTTGCTCGGATCAAAATCCCCCGTCGGCGGAATCGTGCC
>JAJNBN010000257.1 GCA_021156225.1 Verrucomicrobiota bacterium
ATCCGCTGTCCTACACCCCCCTCCGCATGAAAATATTTTCCGACCGGTTAACTTGTTGAAAAACAGCAAGTTACGTTAAAAAGCCTCTGATGCCTCGATTCCTCCTCAAAAAATATTTCCTTCAACCCCTCAGAATTAGCTATCTTCCCCGCGTTCCAATTTTTCGCGATCAATCGCCTGTTTAGCGGGCAAAATTACCCCACTTCTTACGCCGCATGCTTCAGCTAAATCTGTGTCCATCTGTGGTTTAACTTCGCTGCCACCAAAACATCCGCTCCAGCCCCTCCCGATTCGGATATGACCGCGGCACCCAATCCTCCAGCAATTCGAAGCCCGGCGAAAACCTCTCGACAATCTCTTCACGCGTTGTACCGAAGGGTGGCCCCTCTTTATCCGGGATTAGATAATTCACGGCCAGATATTGCCCCTTGGGCTTGAGCCAACGCAGTGTGGCAGCCACGTACAGTTCCCGCTCCTCCGGCTTGATGGCACAGAAACAAGTGTGCTCGAAGATCCAGTCGAAGAGTTGTGGCGGCTCATCCCGTAAGAAATCTCCCAGCTTGAACTCTGCCGTAAGAAATGCCGCCGTCGTTTTCTCCTTGGCCAGCGCCACCGCACTCGGTGCGATGTCATAGCCCGTGACAGTGAAGCCGAACTTCGCCCACACCCGCGCGTCATGGCCCGTCCCGCAACCCGGCACGAGGACCGTTCCGCGCTTTAGCTCCGGATGCGACGCGATGAAATCTACCAACCCCGGCGAAGGCTCGCCTTTCTCCCAAGGGGTATCCTTCTTCTGATATAACTGGTCCCAATATTCTTGTGACATGCCCAAGGGATACTCTATGAACGTCCCGATTGCCAGTGATCAACTTTTCCGGGTGAAATCCCAGCCCCCGCCCAATGCTTTGTACAAACGCACCATGTTTTGGCCGAGTGAACGCTCGCTGCGCACAAGGTTCTCTTGGGCCGCCAGCAGCGAACGTTCCGCCTCCAGCACATTCAGGTAATCGGCCATGCCGCTTTGATACCGGTCCCGGGCGATGACTACGGAGCGGCGGCTCGCCGTTTCCGATTCCTGGAGCGCCTGAAAGCGGTCCTGCTCTTTGCCAAAACTCACCAAGGCGTTCTCAACTTCTTCGAACGCAATCAGCACGATTTGCTCATAGCGGATGAGGCTCTGTTCCTGCCGCGCGTTTTGAACTTGAACGTTTTGCCGCAGACGGCCGGCATTGAAGATCGGCCAGCGGATGCTTGGCCCCAAGGACCAATAACGGCTGCCCGCATCAAAAAAGTCAGTTGCTTCGATGCTCTGCAAACCGGCTGCACCCGTCAGGTAAAACTTGGGAAACAGCTCCGCTTTCGCCACGCCAATGCGAGCCGTGGCCGCCGCCGTTTCACGTTCTGCGCGACGGATGTCCGGTCGTTGACGCAGAAGGTCCGAGGGAAGCCCCAATGGGACTCTCGGTGCGGCCACTGGCAGGGCAGCCTCTGACACCAACCGTGTTTCCAACTCAGCCGGATTTTTCCCCAGCAAAACACTGAGCCGATGAATGGCCCGCTGCATCTCTGTTTCCAATGGCGGGATTTGTGAGCGTGTGTCCGCCACTTGCGCCGAAGCGCGGGTGGCATCCAGTTCGCTGGTCAGCCCAGCTTTGTGCCGGTCTTGCGCCAGAGCCAACGTTTCTTTCTGCGTACGCAGATTCTCTCGTGCGACCGCCAGTTGCTTTTGCGCGCCACGCAAATCCAGATAATTCAATCCCACTTCAGCCAGCACCGTCACCAGCACTCCACGTCGGCTTTCTTCCGCGGCTTCCAACTCGGCATGCGCGGCTTCCACGCCGCGTTTCTTGCCGCCGAAGACATCGATTTCCCAACTGATGTCCGGGCCGACATTGAAAAAGTCGTTCTCCAAGGGTTGGCCGCCCGCTTTGGCCATCTGTCCTGCGGTGCTGATTTTGCTGGAACGGGAACGCACGTAATCGGCACCGCCGTTCACCTCCGGGAATAAGCCTGCGCGAGCAACTCCGCGCAGTGCTCTGGCTTCGAGCACTTGCGCCTTGGCGAGCCGCAAATCGTGATTGGATTTGATCGCTTCGGTAGCGAGCCAGTTCAGCGTCTCATCGTTGAAGACCGTCCACCAGGTGGCCAATTGTCCGGTTGGCGCGTTGGTCGATACGGTTTCCGCGTGGTGATATCCGACCGGCGCTGCGCTGGCCGGACCTTTATAATCTGGTCCCACCTGGCAACCGGTGATCAAACCGATGCCCAAGGCGAGACTGGTCAGCCGCGCCGGAAAGAGAATAGCTGCTTGATTCATAAAACACCTTTCTTACTTGGACTTGGAAAGCATGGTCACTTTCACGCCGGCCGCATCGATGAATACGTCCATCTGCTGGCCCACATAGAGCGGCAGGTCTGCATTCTCGATCCGATAGATCGCCTGCAAGACGCGCGTGTCCACCCGTTCGTTGCTGTCGCCGGTCAGGGAGCGCTTGGGTTGTACATATGGTTCGAAGCGAACGAAGGAAACAGGTGCCGCCAGTTGCGCGTTACCGCGCACTTGTGCTACGGCCTTGGCCTCCGGACGGATGCGCCAGGCTTCGTGCTCGTCGATATCCACCCGCACATGCAAGGGAGAAACATTGCCCAACAATAACCATGGCTGCGCAGCGGCTCCGGCTGCCGCGTATTCTCCGGCTCGCAGCTTCAATTGCAATACCCGCCCGTTAATAGGCGCGGTGACGGTGCTGCGGGCGATATCCGTCTCAACCGCTTTCAGCGCTGCTTCGGCCGAAGCCACCGCCGCTTCGGATACGGCGATCTCCGCCTCGGCCGCCTGCACTTCTGCCTGGGCGGTTTCCACGGCACTGCGGCGACGCGTGAGTTCTTCTGAACTGATGCTGCGCGTATCGCTTACCGCTTCGGCGAATCGCAATGTCCGCTGGACCTCGGCGAGAGCGGCCCGGGCTTTGGCGGCGCGGGCTTTCGCGCTGCCCACGGAAGCTTTGCGCGCGGCGATATCACTGGCGCGTTCGGCCCGCGCCGCTTCCAAGGCCCGCGTGTCCTGCGTGAACAAAGGCGCGCCCGCGGAAACATCCTGACCAACCGTGACGTAAACCTTTTCCACCACGCCCGGCAGATGCGCACTGAGCGAGATGTTTTCGGAATTGGCTTCGATCAAACCCACGGCGGCAACGCGTTCGGGAAAGTCGGACTTGGGCGGTGCGCTGGGTGGCGGATTGGTTTCGAGCACGGGCTGGGTGCGTACGACTGAGGCGGTGGCGACGCCCAGGACGACGACGGCGAAGATCGGCAGAAGATAGTTTTTCATGGTGGTTTAGTTGCGTTGTTCGGTGTGAGTGATGCGGCCATCGTCCATGTGGGCGATGGCATCGGCAAAGTGGTAAACCCGGTTGTCATGCGTCACGACGATGACCGCGCGTTCCGGATGCACGGCCGAACTGGCGAGCAGTTCCATCACCGCTTCACCGGTGGCATGATCCAGGGCAGCCGTTGGCTCGTCGCAAACGATCAGACGCGGTTCATGCACGAGGGCGCGAGCCAGAGCTACGCGCTGCTGCTGGCCGCCGGAAAGCTTTGAGGGATAGGCATTCATCCGCTGCTCCAGACCGAGCTTCACCAGCAGGGCACGCGCGCGATCAACGGCTTCGCGGCGCTTCATACCGGCGGCCAGCAAGGGGACGGCGGCGTTCTCGGCAGCGGTCAAGGCGGGCAGCAGATTGTACTGCTGAAAAACAAAACCCAGATTGCGACGCCGAAAGTCGATGCGTTCATTGGGGGCCTGCTTCTCCGTGTTGTTGCCAAAGAGGTGGACATCGCCGCCCGAGGTGTCGAGCAGACCGGCGATGACTGAGATGAGCGTCGTCTTGCCGCAGCCGCTGGGGCCGACCAGGAAGGTCAGCTTGCCCTGGCTCACCTCAAAATTCACGCCGCGCAAGACCTGCACGCGTCCATCGCCTTCGCCAAAATGCTTGTGTACATCCTGGCACTGCACGGCCAAAGTATCAGTGGGAGAAATTGTGTTCATAATGAAGAGATACAGGGTTAACCACGGAAAACCGTTGCGGGCTCCAGCACCAGCACCCGCCGGATGCTGAGCAAACTCGCACCAATCACGACCAGAAACATCAGCACGCCGACGCCCACGACGTTCTGCCAAAGCAGCACAATGCCACGCGTCGCGATTTTATGGGCGGTGATCTCGAAGAAGGCCGCGGCCATGCCCGTGCCAAGCGCGTAACCGATGAAGCCGACGGTGAGCGCCTGTAAAAGGATCATCCCCATCAAACGCCAGTTCGTGACGCCAATGGCTTTCAACGCGCCGAACTGTTTCAGGTTTTCGACGGTGAAGAGATAGAACGTCTGGCCCGAGACCACGAGGCCCACTATTAGTGCGATGGCGATGGTGATCCCGAAATTCACCGGAATGCCCGTGTGCTTCAGGTAGTAGCGGATGCAATCCCAGCGAAACTCGTCGCGTGTGCGGGCGCGCAATCCCGTCTCAGCCTCGATGCGCTGTGACATTTCTTTGGGTGTGATGCCAGCCTGCGGACGCACGAGCACGAAGGCCATCTGGCTGCGTTCACGCCCCTGAAAATTAACGGCTTCGCTGTAACGTGCGTGCATGATGGGAAAACTGGCGAAGGGGGCGGAAGCATCGGATATGCCCACGATGCGCACCAGGTGGTCATTCATCTCCAACGTGCGTTCCAGCTCCAAGGGCTCGTCAGGAAAGAGCAAAAGGTAACCCGCCTTGTCGATCACGATCGAGTTGGGTTCCCGCAGGCGTTCCCACGATCCCATGAGCATTTTCCGTGGAGCTCCGATCAAGGTGGCGTCATCCAAGCCCATCACGACTGCCTGGGAGAAACGGCCGGCGGGAGTGCGCGCGACCGGCAGCCCTTTGAACAGGCGCACCGCGTAATCCACCCCGGCCACTCCACGGATGCGCAGCAAATCGGTATCCTTGAGCGCCTTGGTCTCCTCGAAGTATTGCGTCGCCGGGTCCATGACCCAGACTTCTGCATCGGTGACATCCGCGATCTGGCTGCCGGTGCGGGCGAGAATGCCGGCAAAGATGCTGGTCTGGTTCTGCAGCAGGAACGTGCTGAACGCGATGGCGAAAATGAGACCGAGATATTTGGCCCGGTCACCGGTAAGCATGCGGAGGGCAACGAAGTTCATAATGACTCCAAGAAGTTATTTGTCTGTAAATCAATTAATGACTTAACGTCAATTTATTGGCAAAAAATTTTACGAGTTGAACCAGGTCGCTTCCGGAAAGACTTCCTTTTTGATACGGCGATCCGTAGCGGCGTAATCCCAGTCTTTCAGCAGGGGTTTCCAATGCCAGCCTTCGCAGACCAGGTCCTGGTTCTGCCGCACGATGGAAATGGGATCCTGAATGGCGCACAGCATCTGGATGTCCGGCTGCATGGCGGCCACATGGCTGCCCATGGTCACGGCGATCAGGCTGAACGTGACATCGGAAGGTTTGATGTCTGCGGGGAGTTCCTTTTCCCGGATCGCATCCGACACGATGGAGTTGGTGGTGTGGATCAGGCGGCTGACTTGAAGGCCATGGAGCCGGCGCCGTTCGGGTGAGGTTTTCCCCCAAAAAGACGTGGATTTCAGCATCATTTCGATGCTGAAGTAGTCTTTGCACATCACTGCGAATTGACAGCAGGCAAAGCCTATGGCCCGGATGCGTTCCCGGCTGCGGCCGGAGAATTTCGAAGCCCGCTCAAAAAGATCGGCGCGCTGTTTGAGCGCGACGGTGGCCACACTGAGCACCAAATCCTCCTTCGTCTGGAAATGGAGGTAGATCGTG
>JAJNBN010000004.1 GCA_021156225.1 Verrucomicrobiota bacterium
AATCGCTTTCGGCAAAGTGCTGCAAGAAGTGAAGGGCCTGCGCGAGAAACTGGTCATCGCCACCAAATGCGGCATCCGTAAACCCGATGAAAAGCTGGGCACGCCGGTGCGCTATGATTTCAGCAAGGACTACATCCTGAACTGCTGCGACGCCTCGCTGAAGCGCCTCGGCATCGAGACCATCGACCTCTATCAACTGCATCGCCCGGATTGGCTCTGCGATCCGTATGAAGTCGCCCACGCTTTCAGCAAACTGCGCCAAAGCGGCAAGGTGCGTGAGTTCGGCGTCAGCAATTTCAGCCCCTCGCAAGTGTCCATGCTGCAAGCGGCACTGCCCTTCCCCATCCTGACCAATCAGGTGGAGATCAGTCTGATGCAGCTCGAAAGATTCACCGATGGCACGCTGGATCAATCCCTGGAACGGCGCATGACGCCGATGGCGTGGAGCCCGCTGGGTGGCGGTCTGCTCGGCAACGGCGCCAGCAGCCTCCTGCCCGGCCAGATGAAGTATGATCCGGCCCGCGTCACCGTGGCTCTGGACAAGATGGCGAAGGAACTCGGCACCACGCGTTCAACGCTCGCGCTGGCCTGGTTGCTCAAGCATCCGAGCAAGATTGTGCCGATTGTTGGCTCACCGAATCCGGCGCATATCCGGAGCGCAGCAGATTGCCTCAACGTGAACCTCACGCGGGAGCAATGGTATACCTTGCTGGAGGCGGCGCGGGGTGAGCGGTTGCCCTAGTGGAGCGCGGGACTGTGTCCCGCAGGACCTCACGCCAATCCAAAAGCATTTAAAATGTTTCAACAGCTCAAACTTACAATTGCTGCTGCAAGCCTGTGCTTCATCACGAGCATCAACGTGTTTGCCGCGGACGCTAAATCCACCGAGCCCACTAATTCCGCTGAAGCTGCCGCAAAGAAGGCTGCGGAAAACAAAGCTTTAAACGAAGCGTATCAGAAATGGAAAGCCAATCTGCCGCCCGAACAACAGGCATGGGAAACGGTATTGGAGCAGAACCTCGGCTCATTCTATTTCCCCATCCATCAAAAGGAAAAAGTCGCAGGCACGGCAAACGCCTGGGATTACGTGAAAGATGATCCCAAACTGCCGCACGTGCTTCTGATCGGCGATTCCGTTTCACGCGGCTACACCATGGCCACGCGCGCAGCACTGAAAGGCAAAGCCAATGTGCATCGTGCCCCGGAGAATTGCGGCCCCACAGCCAATGGCTTGAAGAAGCTCGATGTGTGGCTGGGCAAAGGCAATTGGGATGTGATCCATTTCAACTTCGGCATCCATGACCGCGCTACGCCGCCCTCGGATTATGAAAAGCGGTTGGATGAGATCATCACCCGGCTGAATAAGACGGGTGCCAAACTGGTTTGGGCCAGCACAACACCCATTCCAACTGATACCTCCAAAAAGCAAACTGCCGAATCTGTAGTGGAACGAAATGAGATCGCTGAAAAATTGGCGAAGAAACATGGTATCGCGATAAACGACCTTTTCACCTTCATCACACCGCAACTAGTGACACTGCAGAATCCGAACGATGTGCATTTCAACGCCAAAGGTTACGAGGCGTTGGGCCAGCAGGTGGCGAAGTCGATCGAAGAGAATCTGAAGCAACGGTAGGCAACTTGCACAATTGCACCTCGTGCACTAGTGTCGCGAAAAATTGGACATTAGCCATGGCTGACACACCCGCAAAACCTTTCGGTCCCACTGGAGATCCCTCACGGCATCGCTCGCTGGAAGAATTGGAAAGAGGATTGCTGGCGTTGCCCTCGGCTCCCAAAGACATCGGCCATGTCACCATGCTGATACGCCGGCACGAGGATAAGACGCGTGAGGTATTGCAACGTGTCCGGCTCTCTCCCGAAGAGGGTTTCCCCGGCGACAACTGGGGCCGCAATCCCGATCGCCTGCCCGATGCCCAACTCGCCGTGATGCGTCACGATGTGGCGGAGCTCATCGCCAACGGCCAATCGCTCACGCTCTTTGGTGACATTCTGTTTGTGGACCTGGACATCTCCGCTGAGAACCTGCCCACCGGCACGCGCCTGCGTGTGGGTGAAGCCCTCATCGAAGTGACACCCATGGCGCATGATGGCTGTTCCAAGTTCAATGCCCGCTTCGGCAACGATGCGCTCAAGTTCGTAGCGGCCAAGGCGACGCGTAACCAGAATCGACGTGGGATTTATTGGCGCGTGGTAGAAGCGGGGGAAGTCAGTTTGGGTGCAAAGATTGAAGTGCTCGCACGTCAGTCATCCCCTCAAGCTACTACCGCAGGTGCATGAACGCTGATATGAGGAACAGCCCGCAATAGGCGCTGGTCACTATCATGAAGAGACGCACCGCTCGCTCTTTACTTTTCAATCCGGCCAAGGACAGAACTAATCCACCGATCAGAGTGCCGAAGATCAGAACTCCGTTGGCCACGGCATACGGCCTACCGACCTCCAGCATCCCAAAATGATATGGCGCAAACACGACGAGATAGACAAGCGTGACCGGCAGCGGCAGCCATGAACGGACTGAAGGCGAGATGCGAGCCCAAGGCGACGTCAGAAGAAGTCCAACTAGCATGGCAATAACAGGCAACATCACTTTCTTTTTTGCCACTGCGATGGTTATCGCCACATCCTTTCTTTCTGCCGTCTCAGGTGTGCCGTGCAACGAACAGGTCAGGTGCCCCTCGACATTAGCACCCGCCAAATAGGTTCCGCCTCGTGGACAAACCGGCAGTTGCTTGTCAGGAAGATAAGCCAGAAGATTCGGATCAGTCAGAGAATAAACATTGGTCTGACCAAGCTGATTATCCAATGCCCATTGCTGGGTAGCACCATCCAACACCTTCAGATTGGCGATGCACTTATTATAAGGGTAAATGACTTTCGTAGCCTTGACATCAACCACCGCCAAAAACAAAAAGCCCGCCAGACAAAGCAGTTTCCACAGGGTGAAACCTACGCCTTGCTGACGGGCGATATTCATATCTATCTCATCTCCGGAACGATTGCGTGAAATCCTCGTTCACGACCTCCACCACCTTCTTCTCGAATTTCGAGTTCGCGATCAGCTCGTTCAGCTTCGCTTCATAGGCCGCGCTGTCCATCGGCAGTTCTACCGTCTGGCCAATGAGCGAGGAGTAAAGCATCACGTTCGCCAGCTCGATGGACCCGATGCCCTCTTCGCCCGCGCAGTTCAGCGGCGTACCATCAAGGATGGCCTCCACGAAATTCGTCATCAGCGCGGCGTGCGGGACTTCGGCATTGCCGAACGGAATCGTCACGTTCCACACGTCCGGCTTGGCGAAACCGATCTTCGATGTCTTGTTCCATTCATCGGCGGGAACTTCATTGCGCGTGAAGGTCAACTTGCCGTCCTCCAGAACGAGGCGGCCTTTCGTGCCCGCGATCTCGAAGCGGTTCGTGCCCGGCAATTCGCCGGTGGAACTGACGAACACGCCCGTTGCCTTGTTCGGCCATTCCAGAAACACCGTCACGTTATCTTCCACCTCGATGTTATGGAAGCGGCCGAGCTGGCAGAAACCGCGCACGCTCTTCGGCGCACCGAGCAGCCAGTAAAGCGTATCGAGCTGGTGCAGGCATTGGTTGATCAAGACGCCGCCACCCTCACCCTTCCACGTGGCGCGCCAGCCGCCGCTGGAGTAGTAGGCATCACTGCGGAACCAGTCCGTGATGATCCAGTTCACGCGGATGATCGTGCCCATCTCGCCGTCCTGGATCATCTTGCGGATCTTCGCGTAACGCGGCTCCGCGCGCATCTGGAACATCGCGGCAAACTTCACTTTCGGATTCGCCTTCGCGGTGGCTATGAGCCGTTCCGCATCCGCCTTATGCGCGGAGATCGGTTTCTCCACCATCACATGCACACCCGCGTTGATGGCCGCGATGCCGAGCGAGGTGTGCTGGTAATGCGGTGTGGCGATGAGCACGGCGTCCACCTTGCCGGATTTGATGAGCGCCTCGCCGTCGCCGAAGATCTCCACGCCCTTCGCCTTGTAGGCATCCAGTTTACCGGGCGAGGTGCTGCACACGGCGGTGAGTTCCGCCCGCTTCACTTTGCCCGCCAGCAAGTAATCTGCGTGATACTTGCCCATGTTTCCCATGCCGATGATACCGACGCGAACTTTGCTCATGATCGTAAAATCGAATGCTTCGTTAAGCCGCCATTATCGCCGGTAGGAAAAATCAGGAGCAAGTTCATTTTAAGGCGTTTTGCCAAAGGCTAAGGCCATTCTCCCCTGTTCCCGCCCATTCCAAAAGCCGACCTTGTGGGATCAGGGAAAATGCGATAAAAGCAGCTTGGTACAGGCCTTAACCAGGTTTTGGCCTGCCCGAATAATTATGAAAACCTTTCTGCCTGCACGGTTCATCGTCTTGATTTTGCTGGCGCTTGCCTTCGCCCAGCCAGCCCCACAGGCATGGGCTGGCGCCTTGGACGTCCAACTGTTTGGCGTCATCAAGCAACTGAGTTACGTTCAGGACAGTGATAAGGTCGTCCGGCTGGATGAAGATGCCGACGAAGGCACTATCTCCTTCGATCTTTTCCTGGACCTCGCCGATGGCGGGTCCATCACCTCGGCCACGGTGGGCACGCCCGGCAGCACCAACATCGTGCTGCTCAACGAGGAATCCGAGGAATACCAGTTCAGCTACGAGGCCGACCACCTGCTGGATCTGAACCAGCAGCATCCCAACGGCACCTACACCTTCAGCATCGTCACCGTCAATAACGGCACCATAACCGCCCCGCTCAGCCTGACCGGTGGAACTTTCCCCAGCGTGCCCCGGGTGAGCAATTTCACCGCGGCGCAAAGCATCAATGCGTCCGCCAATTTCACGCTGACCTGGGACGCCTTCACTGGTGGCACGGCCAGTGACTTCATCGAAGTTTACATCGAAGAAGAAGGTGGCAACTTCAATGAAGTGTTTCACTCTGGCCCTCCCGGCGCAGGTGGCCTCAATGGCACGAGCACATCCGTGCTCATCCCGGCAGGCACCCTCACGGCGGGCAAGCGCTATCATGCGCAGATCATGTTCGCCAAAGTCGTGCACAACCAGAACTACTCTGGCTCGACCGGTATCGCCGCCTACACCAAGCGCACCTCGCTGTATATGGCCACTACCGGCACTGTGACCGATACGCAGGCCCCGATTCTGTATGCTTCGCGTCCTTTCAACTTCGAACAGTTCGTGCCGGTGAAGTCGGTGATCCGCTTCGATTTCAATGAACCCATGCAACAGGTCGTTTCCATCAACTGGACGGGCACGGGGCTTACGCCGGCCAATTTCACCTACACCTGGAGCCATGATGACCGCAGCTTGTTCGCCGTTTACACCGGCAGCCTGCCGGCCAGCACCCAGATCGGCTGGACCTTGAATCCCATCGGTGGTGGCAGCACGATGCGTGACAAGGCGAACAACACTCTGTCGCTAAGAACCGGTAGTTTCACCACCTCCGGCGATCCCGCCACCAGCGATCCCGATGTGGATGAGATTTTCCTGCTGAAAGTCCAGTCCTTCGTTCAAACAAGCGGTGGAGTCACGGCGCAGGATGATTATGAATTCGAGATCTTTGGCGATCTGAACATCATGAACGGTGTCTTGAACGGCACCGTCACGATCCCCACGCCTAGCCTGGATATTGTGCGCCCGGAGAATGACTTCTACGGTGCCACCTTCGACTACGATGCCGAGCACGCCTCCAAGACTGACCTGGATCGTTTCTTCCCGAATGGCACTTACACCATCTCGCTGAACACCGCGCATAACGGAACCAAAAACATATCGCTGAATTTCCCGGCGGATAATTATCCGAACGACCCGACGCTGCAGAACTTCGGCACTCTGGCGGCCGTGAATCACGCGCAGCCATTGACCCTCAACTGGGGTGCGTTCTCCGGCGCCGACAACAGCGAATCCTATTTCATCGAAGTCATCATCACCAACGGCTCCGATGAAGATGTGTATTCGTCTTCCGACGGGCCCGGCGCCCTCACGGGCACCTCCACCCAGTTGGTGATTCCGGCGAACACGCTTTCGCCAGGACGCAAGTATGAGTGCGAACTGGTTTTTGCGCGTATTGTCGCCAGTGATGCCACCACCTACACCGGGGCCAAATTCGCCGCCGCATTTGCCAAGGTGACCAAGTTCGAGATCCAGACCACCGGCACGCCGATCCGGCCTACGCTCTCTTTGTTCCCGGGCACCAGTCCCGCCCAAGTGGATGTGACCGGCGACAAGTATGTGCGCTACGTGCTCGAGGCGACCCAAGATTTTCAGTCTTGGTTCCCCGTGCAATATCCGCAAAACACCTTCCAAAACACGAGCATCACTTTGTTCGATGATGATTCGAGCTACTTCAGCCGCCGTTTTTACCGCGTGAAAGAGGTGACGGATGACAACTTCCAACTCCCCATCTCGCTGCAAGGCTATGTCAGGAACTCCTCGAATTCCAATCCGATCGCCGGAGCGACTGTCTCCACCACACTATCCGGAGCCACCGCCGTGACCGACAGCAACGGCATGTTCTTCCTGCAAACGGACGTCACCAGTTCCAGTTTCAACATGAACTACGGAATCACCGTCAACAAAACCGGCTTCAACACGCACTCCCAGAACTCCAACTGGGGCGACCGTCCTCGGAACTTGAACATTTTCCTGAATCCGCAATGATGCCCTCAAAGCCCGATGCTTTGAGCTCTTGAGCACTGATACCCATCCACCCTCTGCCGCTGCCGCTGTTTTCAACGGTGCGTGGCGGTTCACCATCGCCAGTTTGGCGGTGTTCGGCCTGTGGGCCTTCGGCGGAGGCTGGTTTTATAAAAACCTCGGTGAGGCTGGTTTTTATCTAGTTTGTGCGATCGCCTTCATCGGCTTGTCCGGCATGCTGCTGCACGGCCTGGTGGCTCAACGTGTCACCCTGCCACGGTTCTACGGTGCCTTCACCCTGGCATTCATGACCTATTCGGTGGTGTGGTCGGCCTGCTGGTTCATCCTGCGCGGCAAAAACGGCGAATGGGCCGGTTCCGTCGCTGGCCCGGTTGCGCTCGCCATCCTGCTCTTGCGCCAGACCAAGACCCACCCCGCCAGCATACCTTTGCTGCTCGGCGTCGTCGCACTGCACTCGCTCGGCTATTTCGCGGGCGACAGCCTTTATCACTGGGTCAAAAGTCCCGCAGGTATCGAAACGTTATCGTCCCTGTCCAAAGGCGAACGCTTCAAACTCGGTGCGATGCTTTGGGGTTTGGCGTATGGTCTTGGTTTAGGTAGCGCCTTGGGTCTTGTGTTGCACCAGATCGCCACGCAACCACCGAAAGCAGAGGCCGCACCTGCGAGTCCATTACCTAACTAACGCCATGACCAGATACTTCATCCTTGTCATCGCGACATTGCTTCTCAGCCTCAATGCCTTCGCCCAGAGCAACGTTCCCGACATGATCTTCTACGGCGGCAAGGTCCTGACGGTGGATGAAAAATTCACCATCACCGAAGCCATCGCCGTAAAGCAGGGTAAGATTCTCGCCGTCGGCAAGAACGACGACGTCCTTCCCCTCGGCAAACCCGGCACCAAGCTCATCGATCTCCATGGCAAGATGCTCCTGCCCGGCCTCATCGATTCCCACGTGCATCCCGCTGCCGCGATGACCGAGTTCGATCATCCCATCCCTGACATGGAGACCATCCAGGACGTGCTCGATTACTTCGCCGCTCGCGCGAAGATCGTCCCCGAAGGCGAATGGCTCGAGCTCCAGCAAGTCTTCATCACGCGTCTCAAAGAACAGCGTTACCCCACTCGCGAGGAACTCGACCGCGTCGCGCCGAAGCATCCCATCTACTTCCGCACCGGCCCCGATGCGATGCTCAACACGCTTGCCCTCAAGCTCAGTGGCATCGACCGCGATTTCACCGTGAAAGACGGCGGCCCCGGTTATCTCGAGAAAGATGCGAAGGGCGAACCCACCGGCCTCCTGCGCGGCATCACGCGTTATGCCAAGGTGAAATCCTCCGGCAAATCTCCCACCGAAGCCGATACCTACTCGCGCACCCTCGAACTCTTCCGCGGCTACAACGAGATCGGCATCACCGCCGTGGGCGATCGCGGTGCGAACCAAGCCTCCCTCGATCGTTACCAGAAGATGCGCGACAAAGGCGACCTCACCGTCCGTCTCGCCCTCTCGCACACCTTTCCCACCATCGGTTCCATGGACAAGATACTCGCGGCCATCGACCAGATCGGCGAGCATCCCTTGCGCGCGGACAATCCTTGGGTTCACCTCATCGGCACCAAGATCTGGCTCGATGGCGGCATGCTCACCGGCAGCGCCTACATGCTCCAGCCCTGGGGCAAGAGCGAGATGTATGGCATCACCGATGCCGCGTATAAAGGCGTCCTAAACGTCCCGCGCGATCAACTCCTCCAGATGGTCCAGCGCGCCGCCAAACACGGCCTGCAATTCACCGCCCACTCCGTCGGCGATGGCGCCGTCGAGACCCTCATGAGCGTTTACGAAGAAGTGAACAAGGAGAAGTCCATCAAAGACCTCCGCCTCTGCGTCACCCACTCGAACTTCATGACCCACGACGCCATCGCGAAAGCCGCGAAGCTCGGTGTCGTCGTGGATATCCAGCCCGCGTGGCTCTACCTCGATACCCGCACCCTCGTGAAGCAATTCGGCTACGATCGCCTCCGTTACTTCCAGCCCCTCAGCAGCCTCTTCGCCTCCGGTGTGATTGCTGGCGGCGGCTCCGATCACATGCAGAAGATCGGCTCCCTCCGTTCCATCAATCCCTACAACCCCTTCCTCGGCATGTGGGTCACCATCACCCGCTCGGCCAAGTGGCATGACGGCCAGCTCCATCCCGAAGAAGCCTTGACGCGCCAGCAAGCCATCCAGTTCTACACGCGGAACAACGCTTACCTCCTCTTCTGGGAAAAAGAGATCGGCTCCCTCGAACCCGGCAAACGCGCCGACTTCATCGTCGTAGACCGCGACCTCCTCACCTGCCCCATCAACGACCTGAAAGACACCCAGGTCCTCCAAACGTGGGTGGAAGGCAAACAAGTTTACAAGAAGTAGCTGTCGAAATAATGAGGCGGAACTAAGCTTTTCCCAAAGGCCCGCCGGTGCAACCGGCCTTGACTTTCCCGCTCCCTTTTCCAATCGTCCCCGCGTCCATCTCATAGAGAAGGACCTGACGACAAATGCCCCTTGGCGACTCCATATCTGCCCTGCTGCACACGCCGGAACCGGCGGACCTCGGTCCTCATCCGCGCGCAAGCACCTTGTCTGCCCGCGATGTGAATGCGCGCTTGGACACCGCTTTCGCCAACGCGTCCATCTCTGCGGGCAGCCAGCAACTCATCCGCAGCCTCCTCCTCCTCTGGCACGATCATCTGGATGCCTCGCACACCATTTCTCAGGACCTGCACTCCAGCGATGGCAGTTTTCTCCACGGCATCATGCACCGCCGCGAACCGGACTACTTTAACGCCAAGTATTGGTTCCACCGCGTTGGCAATCACGCCAGCTACCCTGAGATTGCCAAACGCGTCAGCGCCTTCCTCGATTCCAAAGGCGCGGCCGCGTTGAAGACCGAACTTATTCCTGCAGGCAAATGGGACGTCGACGCTTTCGTCGATGCCTGCAAACTCGCCTCCAGCCGTCGTGGCACGGAAGAGCAACGCACCCTGCTCCGTGAAATCCAACGGATTGAAACGACCGTGCTGATCGAGCGTTTCCTCGCCGCCTGAATGACGGCTCAAAATTTCTGTGAACGAATTTCTTACAGTTCTCAATGCAGTATTGCCGGTCTTCACCGTGGCTGGTGCGGGCTTCGGCCTGCGCCGTCTCGAATGGCTGACGGAAGAGGCGGACCAGAGCATGCTCAAGCTGCTCATCAACCTCCTCGTCCCCTGCCTCATCTTTGATTCCGTGCTGGGCAACAAGATGCTCACCGACATCGGCACCGTCTTCCTCGCGCCCATGGTCGGCTTCGGCACCGTGGCCGTGGGCGTGGCCATCTGCTGGCTGTTGCGCGGCACTGCGGGACTGACGGACAAGAACCGTGAAGGCACGTTCGCCTTCGTCACTGGTGTTTACAACTACGGCTACGTCCCCTTGCCGCTCGTCTATCTGCTCTTCAAAGACTCGCCGGACATGGTCGGCCTGCTGCTCGTGCACAACGTGGGCGTAGAGATCGCCATGTGGACGCTCGGCCTCATGCTCCTCAGCGGCGTCTCCATCAAGACCGGCTGGCGCAAGCTCATCAACGCGCCCATCAGCATGATTCTGATCTCCCTCGTGCTGAACCTGCTGGGCGCGGAGAATTGGATGCCCAAGTTCATCATCCAGACCGCCCACATGCTAGGCCAATGCGCCATCCCCATCGGCATCCTACTCGTCGGCGCCACCATCGCCGATCAACTCCCCGAGTTCCACGCTGAGAAAGGTTGGCGCGTGATGGCCGCTTCAAGTTTCCTGCGGCTGGGATTGTTGCCCGTGCTGTTCCTCCTGCTCGCGAAATATCTGCCCTGCTCGCTCGAGCTGAAACGCATCATCGTCATCCAAGGCGCGATGCCCGCCGCCGTCTTCCCCATCATCATGGCGAGACACTACGGCGGCCACGCGCCCACGGCCTTACGCATCGTCATCGGCACCACCGTCCTCGGCCTGCTCACCATCCCCCTGTGGATCAAGCTGGGCCTGCGCTTCATCGAGCAGTGAGGAGCGTTAAAACGGTTAAATCGTGAAACGTTAAAAGTCCCACGTTTTAACTATTCACGTATTTAACGATTCAACGGACTAAACCTTCTTCGCCGCTTTCTTGGCCTTAGCCGGAGCCTTCTTCGCCGCAGCTACTTTCTTCGGCGTAGCCCCCGCGATAACGGGCGCTTTGATCTCCTTCTTCAACGCCGCCACGATCCCCGCGATCGTATGCTCCTTCGCTTCGATATCCGGCTTCAAGCCCAGCGCCTCGATCGCCTTCGTCGTCTCCGGCCCGATCGAAATCATCCGCAACTGCGGGAACTGCTGCCGCAACTTCGGCAGATCAAACCGCGCATGGAAATTCTCCACCGTGGAACTGCTCGTGAACGTCACCCAATCCGCGCCGCTCTCCGTCAGCTTCGCCGCATTGCCTGAAACATCTTCCGTTTCGGGGACCGTCCGGTAGCACGCCACATCATCGATGATCGCGCCCATCTTGGTAAGCTCTGCGGGCAGCTCCGGGTTCGCCACCTCGGCACGCATCAACAGCATGCGCACGTTCTCCACGTCCTGATACTCCTTGAATGTCTTGATGATCTCACGCGTCACGAACTTCTCCGGCATCAAGTCCACCTTGATATGCAGTTCCTTCAGCTTCGCCGCCGTCGCCGGCCCCACCGCCAGGAAGCGCGCACCGCCGATGGAGCGGATGTCATCGAACACGCGGAAGAACGCGTTGAAAAATTCCGTCACGCCATTCGGGCTCGTGAAGATGATCCATTCGTAAGAACCGATCTCCAGCATCGCATCCGCCAGCGCCGCTCTTTCAATCGGCGGCACGATCTTGATGGTGGGAATCTCCAGCACTTCCGCGCCCAGCTCCAGCAACTGGCTGGACAACTGGCTCGCCTGCTCGCGCGTCCGCGTCACCACGATGCGTTTGCCGAAGAACTGGCGCTTCTCAAACCAGTTCAACTTCTCGCGCAAACCCACCACCCCACCGATCACCGTAACTGCCGGCGCCTTAAAACCTTTTTCCTCAACGATATCCGCGATGGTCTCCAATGTTCCTTGAATGGATTCCTGATTCCCGCGCGTGCCCCAGCGCACCATGGCCACGGGCGTTTCCTTATCCGCACCCGCCTTCACCAGTTCGCTGGTGATCTGGCGGATGCGCTCCACACCCATCAGCACCACCTTCGTGCCCTTGTCCGCCGCGAGATGCTTCCAATCCAGCGACGTCTCTTCCTTCGTCGGATCTTCATGCCCCGTAAGAACTGTAAAGCTCGAGCAATGCTCGCGATGCGTGATGGGAATGCCCGCGTAATTCGGTGCCGCCACGATGGATGAGATGCCCGGCACCACCTCAAACGGCACACCCTCCGCCTGCAATTCCTCCGCCTCTTCGCCACCGCGACCGAACAGATACGGATCGCCGCCCTTGAGCCGCACCACGGTCTTGCCCTGCTTGGCCAGCTTCACCAGCAGTTGGTTCATCTCCTCCTGCGGGATGGCATGATCCTTCGCGCGCTTGCCGCCATAGATGATCTCAGCCGACGACGGCGCGAGCCGCAGCAGGTCTGTATTCACCAGTGCGTCATATACCACCACATCCGCGCGCTTCAGCAATTCCGCGCCACGCAACGTCAGGAGCCCGGCATCACCCGGACCCGCGCCAACCAGATAAACTGTGCCAATCGAACTCATGGGACCGAGGACTCTAGGGATTCAAGGCCCACACGGCAAGCGATGTTCCAACGCTTTCGGGGCACTAAAAACACGAGATTGCCACCCAATCACTCATCCTTTAGATTCCAAACACTGTATGAAGTTCCTATGGAGGATCAGTATCCTATTACTGCTCGTCATCACCTTGAGCCCCGCAGCTAAAGCGGCTCCGGGCGATGTGAAGTGGACTTATACTGGACATATCCTGATCTCCGATCTGGCCCTGAATCGTGATGGCACCATTTACATCACTTCGGCAACCACTCCGACCACTACAGAGATTCCGCTGCCGAGTGGAGGATACATGATCGTCACAAGTCCTGGGTCCGAAACCAATGATCTCATCGCCTTGCATCCAGACGGCCAGGTCAAATGGCAAAAGCCAAATGTCGGCCAGCATATCGCGGTGCTTTCTTCTGGTCGCGTCTTGGTGACGCATAACCTGCTTTACACAGCGGTCACTCCACTGGCATCCGGCGGCACTATTACCAGCGTGGTCAGGTCGATAGATCGGTCAACCGGTTTTGAGCCGAATGGCGATGTCTGGCAGGAATCAGTCCTAAACGGTCGGGTAGCCATAACTGCCAATGATGATATCATCGCGCTAAATCACGGCCCTGCGGAATCACCTGCCGATCAAAACATGATTGTGCGCACAGGCAACGCTGGCTGGCAGTCTCCACCTTTGGAGTATCTGGCTTCATTCCCGGTGATCGGCCCGGACGGTACTATCTACGCCGTGACCGACAGAACCGTCGGACACTTCAACACAGTGGCTTTACCCAGCGGAATGTCGCTGATAGCTCCCAGCCCTACCAATCGCATCCATGCTCTGACATCTAGTGGCACCCCAAAGTATGGGCTGGAGAATACCAATCTTTTTCTATATCCGCCGGTGTTCGGAAATGAGGGCAGCCTTTTCGTTTCCTGTCTGGAAACAAAAACCAATGGCGACGGAGTAACCTATAACGAAGCCAGTGTTCGCAGTCTCTCGGCCGGCCTGCAATCCGAGCGCTGGCGTAAGACTGGCACTTCGAGATTCGGGCCCATAGTGGTCGGCACCAACAACCACATTTATACCGGCAATACCAGCGGACTCTATGCCTTGGACGACACCGGCGCAGAACGCTGGTTTTTTCCTACCACGTATGAAGTGAATCTAAGTCCAGCGCTGGCTGCGGATGGAACCGTCTACTTCGTTTCAGCCGATACTCTGTGGGCCGTGGATGCCGAAGATGGAACTCTGCGATGGTCCTACAAAACTACGGGGACGATCAAGACAGCCCCCACCATCGGCCCTGATGGCACCATCCATCTTTTACTGTCTGACACCGTTTTCTTGTCTGATACTCTCCTCGCCCTTGAAGGCACCGCACCGCCCGCCAATGCCCCATGGCCGCAAGATCGTCACGATGCTCAGCGTACCAGTCGCGCCACGCAAGCCAGTGCCGGCGGCCTCAGCCGTAATGTCGATGGCAAATTCTCCCTGAGCCTGAATCTGGAACCGGGTCGCGCTTACAAGGTGGAAGCGTCCGAAGATTTCCAGACATGGACCGAAATTGGCTCCTTCAACAGCAATAGTGCGGCGCAAACATTTCTGGATGAAACGTCTGCCGGAAAACCGCAACGGTTTTACCGTCTCGCGCTCCCCTAGCCGCTTCATCTGGACACTGGCTCGAAAAGGATGGGTTGCCTAAGATGGCTTAAACCGGTTAATAGTGGCGCACCATATGAAGTCCCTTTGGAGGATCAGCATCCTGATGATGCTCGCCATCACCTTGAGTTCCGCCGCCCAAGCAGCGCCACTTGGGGTGAAATGGACTTATGCGGCGGAAGGTTTCTACGCGTTTGATTTTTCCGTGGCGCAGGATGGGACCGTATATCTTGGGCAATGGCACTATGTTCATTATGGCGTATCTCCATCCAGTGGTGGAACCTTCTATATCCCGTCCTCGACCAATCAACTGATCGCCCTGGATCCCACCGGCCAATTTAAGTGGCGATATGATGGCGTAGGATTTAACCCGGTGATCCGCAAAGACGGCCGGGTCCTGGTCACGGGCAACATCGGCCAGTACAACCATACCGGCACGACAGTGACAAACCTCGCGCGGTATATCCAAGGCATCAATCCGGACGGCACTCCCTGGCACGCATTCACGAATGGCATCGGCTGCGCGTTGACGGCGGATGATACCGCCCTAATCAGCATCAACGCCAATTACAACGATATTCCCAGCATTCCAAACACTCCCTCCAGTTACGGGCTGGCCAAAGTAAGTTTCACCAACGCATCCCAGACCGTTACAAACCACAGTTCACACTCCTTCGAGATACCGTTGATAGCTCCGGACGGAGGCATTTATTGCGCCAAGACGAAAATCAGCACCCCTCACACCATCACGTCCTCTGGCACGAGTTTTAAACCGTTCATCGGCATGTTTTATGCATTCGACAGATTTGGAGCGCTCAGATGGAAGTTGACCGAGGCAAATGTTAACTTCTCCGCGCTCGCCATCTGTGCGGATGGCTCAGTCTGCTTGGGCGCGAGCACTTACCAAGAGAACCCAGCGCTCACCACCCATCAACTCCGGGTGATCTCGCCGGACGGAACGGTGAAGTGGACCGCCTCCGGCACGGGCATATTCACTCCTGCAGTGATCGACCGTGAAAATAATCTCTACGTCGGTTCCGACAAGAAGCTCATCTCTTTCGATCCGTTGGGAGGTGTCCGATGGCAGACTGATTACCCCGATCCCTTCATTTTCAGCCCCGCTCTCACGGCGGATGGAACACTCTATGCGGCTCAGGATGACAGGCTGTATGCGATTCACTCGGTCAATGGTAACGTCGTTTGGAGTCACCACATCGCACGGGTGTCTGCTCCTCCCACCATCGGTAATGACGGAACAGTTTACCAATTGGGGGATAACCGCACACTGCTGGCTTTCGCCGGCACATCTCCACCTGCCCACTCGCCCTGGCCGCAATACCGCCATGATGCACAACGAACTGGGCGCGCCCAACAACTTGGCCCCGTCAATATGGGACAGAAAGTGGATGGCAAATTTTCCCTGACGTTGCTGCTGGACCCGGGCAAGACCTATAAAGTCGAAGTGTCCGATGATCTGGCGACGTGGACCGAGATCGGCTCCTTCAGCGGTAGCATCGCCGCGCAAACTTTTCTGGATGAAACTTCGGCGGGCAAACCGCAGCGATTCTACCGGCTGGTGGTCCCCTAGCCCTTCAACTTGTCCGCCAGTTGCTGGCCGAGCTTCTCGGCTGCTTGCACATTCTCAGAGGCAGAACTCTCTCCAAATCGCTCATCGCGGAAAGACACCACGCTCATTGCGAGTTGCTCACCCTTGGCCTCGGCCCATGCCCCCACCGGACTGTGACAACCGCCACCCATCGCTCGCAGAAAGGAGCGCTCCGCCGTGATGGCATACCACGTGGGCAAGTGATTCAGCGCAGCGCAGACCTTCTGCAAGCGCGCATCGTTCTGACGGATTTCAAGTCCGATGGCTGCCTGCCCTACACACGGAAGCATCTCTTCGAGCGACAAATGACGAGCGCGCAAACCAGCGGGCACTTCGCTGCCTTCCAGCTTGCCATCCGCATGCACCTTGAAGCCGAGGCGGTTCAGTCCAGCAGCGGCCAGCACCGTCGCCGCGAGATTGGAATTCTCTACCAACTTGCGTAGGCGGGTTCCGACGTTGCCACGGATCTCCACGATCTTCAGATCCGGACGCAGATGCAGCAACTGCGCCTTACGTCGTGTGCTGCTCGTGGCCACCGTGGCACCCGGGGGAACTTCAGTGAGTTTGGCTGCTTTTTCGCCAGGCCGAGCGGGCTTGAAGACCATCACATCACGCACGTCTTCGCGTTTGGTCACCGCGCCCAATTCCAATCCATCCGGTAATTCCGTGGGCAGGTCTTTCAGGCTGTGCACGGCGAGGTCCGCTTCGCCATTCAGCAGGGCTACTTCGAGTTCCTTGGTGAACAGGCCCTTGGGCAAGGACGCATCGGGGTTTGCCATGGAGGCGGTCTGCAGCTTGTCCCCGGTGGTCTTGATGATGTTGATCTGGAAGGTCTCTTCCGGGAACGCCGCACGGCACAGTCCCTGGATCTGATACGCCTGCGCCAAGGCCAAGGCACTGCCCCGCGTGGCGATGATGAACGGTTTCGATGACATGAGTTAAGAACTGGTATCGTGACCGAAGGCAAAACCACCTTCACGAGATTGTCCGGAGGAGCCGCGTTGCAAAAGTTCCTTCGCCTTGTCGCGGATGATGACTTCACATTTGGTGATCTCATCGCGCCGTTGCTTCAGGTACTCCTCGGCGATCGCCTGCAAGTCATCGATGTTGTAGAGATAAACGTTCTCAAAAACGCTATCCAAGCCGGGCTCGATGTCGCGCGGCACGGCGATATCGATGAGCAAAAGCGGGCGGTTGTGCCGTAAGGCCATGAGTGGCGCGAGCTTCTTGCGGTCCAACACGTAATGCGGTGCCGAGGTGCTGCTGATGACGATGTCCACATTGGCAAATTCAGCAGCCCAATCATCGAAATGTACCGCGCGCCCGTTCAGTTCCTTGGCCAGCGCCTCGGCGCGATCAAAGGAACGGTTGGAAACAATCACGCTCTTCGCGCCACGGCTCAGCAAAGAACGCGCGGTCTTTTCGCTGGTATCCCCCGCACCGATGACCATCACGTTGCGATCGCTCAAGGTCTCGAAAATCTTCTCGGCCAGCTCCACCGCCGCTGAACCCACGGATACACTGCCACGCTGGATGTTCGTATGCGTGCGGATGTGTTTGGCCACGTTGAAGGCTTTTTGGAAAACCTTGTTCAGGCGGCCGCCCGTCTGTTTGTGCTGCAGGGCAATGTCGTAGGCTTTCTTCAATTGGCCCAAAATTTCCGTCTCGCCGAGGAGCATGGAGTCCAGGCCGCTGGCTACTTTGAACAGGTGTTCGAGACTCTGGGGTTCGCCCAAGGTGTAGATCTCGTCGTTCAGATTGCCCTCGAACTGGCGATGCGCGACCAGAAATTCCTTGAGTGCTTGAAAGGCTTCCTTCTCCTGATGCGGGGTGACCACGTAGAGTTCCACGCGATTGCAGGTGGAGAGGATGACCGCTTCCGTGGCCAGACCGGAGGTGCGCATCTGCTGGAGCGCATCCGGGATCACCGCCTCGGCAAAGGCGAACCGCTCGCGCAATTCGACTTCCGAAGTATGATGGTTCAGCCCTATGACGACGACGCTCATGGATTATGTATCGGCGAGAGGAGGTTCGTGCCCCAGAACGTCAGCAGCACAAACGCGAATCCCGCCACCGCACCCCAGGCAAACTTGCGCCCGCCCTGCTCCATCCGCCACCGCATCAGCATCAACGCCAAATACATTCCCCATACGAGGAACGACCAGATGACCTTGGGATCGCCCGACCAGTACGAGCCTTGGGTCTTGTTCAGATAGGACATGCTGATCAGCAAGGCGACCGTCAGCAGACCAAAACCGGTGATGAGCAGACGCCACGTAACCACTTCCAGACGTTGGATGGGCGGCAGCAAGGAGAAGATGGCGCGGGCCTTGTGAAACTTCAGGTCATGCTCTTGCGTGAGATACATGAGACCGGCACCGGAACTCAGGCCGAAGGCGGCGTAAGCCAGGGCAAACAGCGCAGCGTGCAGGCTGTTCTGCCAGCCGGGGACGAAGAACTCGGGATTAGGCCCGTGATGTTTGTCCAAAGCGGGCATCATGGCGAATACACCCAGGCAGAACAGCAACGGCGAGAGGAACGCGCCGAGGAATCTCAGGCGCGACCAGATACCGATGACAAGATAGGCCGCTACCATGGTCCAGAGGATAAAGACCGTGGCCTCGTAGAGGTTATTCACCGGGCAGCGTGAAAAGCTGAAGCCGCGCTGCATAAGGGCGACTGTGTGGCCGACGAAGGCTCCCAGCAGCAAAAAGTAATTCACCCGGTTATCCTCGCGGAAACCCTTCCGCCAGAGGAACACCGAGTAAATCATGCTGATGCCGTAAAGCAGGACAGCGATCTGAAACCAGTTACGATCGGTCACAATGTTCCGTCAACTTACCGGATGATGGGCCTAGTGCAAATGGCAAAAGTGCGGGCAATATTGCCGGAAACCGGTCACGCTTTGACCGGGGCATCCTCAGGCAAAGGCTGTCCTTTGGTTTCAGGAAGGAAAGGCAGCACGACCAAGCCCACCAAATAGATGAGGCTCAACCAGCAGGCGGCCTCGCGGAAGGCAGCCAATTTGGCGTCCGCCTTGGCGACGGCATCAGCGGTGGCGGGCAGGATGGAAATAGCTTTATCCCCCAGTTTGAGCTGCAGCGCGCCCAGCGTGAACGGCCCGGTGGCGGCGATGAAACGGCCAACGTTGTAGCAAAAGCTCGTGCCCGTGCTGCGCAGCCGGGTCGGGAACAGTTCCGGCAGGTAGATGGCGAAACCGGCGAACAGGCCGAGCTGGAAGAAGCCCATGACCGCGCTCATCCAGATGTCTGATTTGCCATTGAAATTCAGGAAGAAGAACATCGTGGCGGCACAGGCGCAGATAAAGCCGACGGCAAAGGCCTTTTTACGGCCGAAGTTATGGGCCAGCTTGCTGAAAGCGATCATGCCCAGGAACGCACCGATGTTCTGGATGATGAGGTTGTACGAGGTCCACTTGCCCTTGGCCTCGGCCAACGCCTTGCCGTCGAGGCCTTCCAAACGCAGAGACTTATCCATCGCCGGACCCACCAATTCGGGGCTGAAGAAACCGACACCCCACAGGCCCACCACGCCAGCGATGCACAGAATCATGCCGAGCAGCGCGGATTTCTGCCAGCGCGGGTCGCCGAAGAGTTCCCCGTAGGAACCCATTTTCTTGGCGCCTTCAACCTTGCTGGCCGCACGCGCCTGCACCCATTTCTCCGGTTCTTTCAGGCGGAGCATGATGAAGAGGCACAGGAAAGCCGGGATGGAACCGATCCAGAAAAGATACTTCCACGACACCTTGGGATCGACACCCGCCACGGCCAGGGCGCACAGACCAGCCGTAACGTTGCCTACGGCGGAGAGCGCCTGCAGCATGCCGAGCGCTTTCGGACGGGCCTTATCCGGCAAGGAATCCGCCACCAACGCCACGGCCAGACCGAACACACCACCGACACCGAGGCCGGTGATAAAACGGTAGATCTCGAACTCTGTCACCGTGCGGGCAAAAGAGCTCAAGCCCGTGAACACGGAATACATCATTACGGTGATGGCCAAGGTCTTGGCCCGGCCGATACGGTCGCCCACGGAACCAAAGATAAGCCCACCCGTGGCCCAACCCAGGACGAAGATGGCGGTGGCCGTGGCCCCTTTGGCCTTCACTACGGCCGGGTCCGCCCCCTCGCCCAAAAGCGTCGTGATGGCATTATTGCGCGCCAGAATGAAGAGCTGTTGGTCAAGGCAATCGAACAACCAGGCCAGCGAAGCCACGATGAAAACGAACCAATGATAGCGGTTCAGCGTTTTATACCAGGGCAACGAATCATCTGTGGCGGCGTTTGAACTCATGTCTATAGCGTTAAAAACGGGTTAAAAGTTGCTGAGACTTGCCATGCTTAACCGTTGGAACGAAGTCCGCCAAGCAAGAATTGCCCGTACACGTATTTTTTCCGCTTAACTAAAGATTTATACGGAACGGTGAGAAGTTCATCTAACCCGCGCTTCTCTGCAGATTAGCGCACCGCCAAAACTTTGCGGATGACCGCCAGCAGCTGTTCTTCCGCCCCCGGCCCCACCCAATACCAGTCGTGCAGATTGGTGTCGTTTTCCTGGCGGTGTTTCTCGGTGGGGATGTAGCCGGTGGCGGATTCGCCGTAGCCGAGGGTCATCACGAAACTATCGGGACGAAGTTTTTGGGCGGCGAGTTGGAATTCCACATAGGCTTCGCCGGGTAGCAGCAGCAGTTGCGCGGGGCCGAAATCGAGCAGAGGGATGTCCACAGGTTTGCCGGCATCGAGGCGACGGCGCCAGCTCAAGCCCATGGCGGCGAGGCATTGATCCCAAACTTTGGTTTCCGGAGTGAGTTTCTTTTCCAACGCAGCGATGGTGAATTCTGCTTCGGGGCGTGGCGGGAAAATTACTTCTGATTTGCGGAAGTCCAGTTTGGTGAGGGGTTGGCGCTTCGTGTTTTCCCAGGCGAGTTTCATCCCGGCGTGGAGACGGTCGGCGAGGATTTGGCGGTTGGCGCGGGTGCCGTCGTTGTATTTGCCGGCGGTGACGTTACCGCTGCAACCGGAGGCGTAGATCTGGAAAACGCCGGGCAGGTCTTTTTGCCGCTGGCTGCGGGCGAGGCCGGGGAAGTCCGAGGAGACTTCGCCGGTGCGGTAGTAGCTCATCGGATGGATGGCGTAGGAACTGAGGGCGGCGAGCGGCGTGTCGCCGTCCCAGAAGCTGAGGCATTTGCAGAAGGGGTCGATGATGCCTTCGTCCGCCTCGATGGCGAAAATGTTTTTCGTGGCGCTGCCGCGATCGAAGCGCATGGAGCCATCGGGCATGACGTAACGACGATTTGAGGCGAGACGCTCCACCTTCCCCTGTCCCGTGCCCAGGTGCGTGACGCGACGGGCCTTGGGCAAGGAATCACGGAGCACTTTGGCGACACGCTGGACGGCCACTTCGTGGAAATCGAGATCGCAGATGGAACCGCTGAGTTGGCGTTCGCGGAGAATCTTTTCGGCGGATAAATCAACCACGGGGGCTTCGTGCTGGTGGATGCTGGTGACGAGGACGCGCGCGGGATCGGTACCTGCGGCTTCGGCGAGGACGGTGCGCCAGCGTTCGTAGGCGTCGTTGCGGATTTCGCACCAGTCCACGGAGACGAAGACCACGGGCTTATCACCGCCGAGCAGGACGCAGCCGCGGGCCAGCAAGGGATCGGCGATGCTCTTGGCCTGCCAGAGGCCGCCCATCATGCCGTGGCCGACAGGGACGGTGACATCGGCGGAGAAGCTGGAGATTTGGAATGTGCCGGGCGCAGCCACAGACACGACGGAGGGAAAGGCAAGTGCGGCGGACGTGAGCTTTTTTAGGAAATGGCGACGGCTATTCATCGCAGCTTACGGATGACCCAAAAGTAAAAGCGGTCGCGCTTGATGAGGAAAAAGACGGAACTGATGAAGATGACCTTGTAATAGACCAAGGCGCCGAGGGTGAACCAGTGTGAAGTGGTCCAGGCAGGCTTGAACCCCATGAGCAAAAGCGGGATGGCGTAGAACAATCCCAAGAACGATATCACCGACAGATTGAAAATTCCGCGATAGAAAGCCGC
>JAJNBN010000258.1 GCA_021156225.1 Verrucomicrobiota bacterium
ATCCAGCTTGTTCGTATCGTTCGGCTTCCAGGTGCGTTGATACGTATCGCTGTTCAAGATCTCGCGATGCAGCCACTTCATGTCGTAGCCCTTGGCGGCAAACTCCATCGCCAGATAATCCATCAATTCCTTGTTCACCGGCGGGTTCGCGAGGTTCATGTCATCGGCCGGCTCCACGATGCCTCGTCCGAAATAATTCGCCCACACGCGATTCACGAAAGCGCGCGCGAAATAGGCATTCTCTGGATCACGCATCCATTCCATCAGGGGCGCGCGCGGATCGGGATAATCGCTCAGGGACACCTCATCGCCACCGAGGATCTTCGGTGTGGCCACGCGGCTGTTGTAGGCGGGATTCTTCGCTTTGAGCTTGGCGATCTCCTTATCGGACAGCTTGCGCGTCGCGCTTTGTTTCACGAAAAGTTCCTGCCACGGGGCCGGCTCACCAGCCTTCACCAGCTTCTCGAAGGCCGCTTCCATCAACTTCTTCTGTTGGCGTTTATCGCCTTCACCCACGCTTGCGCGCATTTGTGCCGCCATCGTGGTCGCATTGACCTCTTCCTTGATGTTGGTATTGCGGGAGTAGTTGATCGGTTCAAAAAACGCCTGGAACTGCATGAAGTCCGTCTTCGTCCATTGATCAAACGGATGCTTGTGGCACTCCGCGCACTCGATGCGCACACCCAAGAAGCTATGCGCGAAGGCCAGCGCCTTCTCCTGCGGCTTACGGACATTCTGCCGCAACCAGAAGAACGGCATGTTCGGACGGTCCGCGATGTCCGCAGGATTCTCTTTCTTGAAATAGGATGACATCTCCCGCGCGTATTCCTCGTAAGATTGGCCCTCTTTCGTCCGGCCCGTAGCGAGCACGATGCCCGCGACCAGTTTGTCATACGGTTCATTCCTCGCCACGCGCGATTCGATCCAGTCATACCAGAGGCGGGACAGTTCAGCGCTGTATTCCTTCTCACCCGCGCCGCGCAATTGCGCCGCATTATTTCCCGTCCAGTCGTTCATCTGCGTCGCCCACCACGCGGCATAAGCGGGACGGTCCAGCAACTCATCGATCTTCTTAGCACGTTTGTCCGGAGATTTGTCCGCGAGGAATTCACGCACTTCGGCAGGTGTGGGCAAGGTTCCCGAGACATCCAGGCTCACCCGGCGCAGGAATTCCGTATCACCCGCCACATCGGAAGGCACGATGCCCACCTTGCGTAGTTTGGCCACCACCAGTTCATCCACCTTCGTGCGTGTGGCCACCTTGGGATACTTCGGCCCCACCTTGTCGCTCACGGGCAGCATCACCGGAATGGGCAGCACGCCGTTGTCGTAAAACGCCACGATGTGCGTATCGCCCGGACCCGTGCTCTTCACTTCGCCCGTATCCGAGACATTCGAGACCGTGTCATCATTCGTGCGGAAACGCGTGATCTGCGTCACATCCTCCACCGTGCCGTCTTTCCAATGCGCCAGCACCTTGAGCTGCACTGCTTCACCGGTTTTCTTGAAAACGATTTCCTGCGGCTGGATCTCCAAGCGGTCGAACTCACCCGTCTCCGCCACATCGATCTTCGCGCCTTCGCTGATCCACTTCAGCAACACGTTATATTCCCAAGAACCTTTCTTGATGCGTTCCTTGCCCTTGTGTTTCTCCTCATTCGTCGCCTTCAAGAGCAGCAGGCTCTGCGCGGCATTCCCCTTCTCGATCCGCACCCCATCTTCCTTATCCGCCGTGATCTCGGTGTGATCCTTCTCAAAATCATAACCGAAGAGCGAAAGCTGGAATCCGCCCTGACCGGCGAAGGATCCGTGACACTCCCGCCCACTGCACCCCGCCCGGCTCATCAAAGGAACCACATGCCGCCGAAAGCTCGGTGCCTCCGACTTTTCGATATTGGCCCAGCGTTCACTGGCGGTCGGCTGTTTGGCCGCTGGAGCTGCCCCGAGCGGAGCGATGAGAGAAAACGTGGCGAGCGTGGTCAAAACCCACGACCAAAGTTTGTTGGCAGTACTCGTCATAAGTCTATTTCTAGCCGCTTCCCATACCGCAAAGCGGGCGATTAACGTTATAACCTGCGTCGGTTTGAGTTGGCTGAGCCCTAAATGACACGGCAACCGCCCCAAACACGCAAGGGATATCTTCCTCTCTAGACGCACCACCCTCCGCGTAAGGTTACGGAAAAATATTTTTCCTGTCGCCCTTCCTCCGCCAGCCCTCGTCTCCCTTACCCACTCAATTTTCATGAAAACATCATAACCGAGGGGGTAGGACAACGGCTGTCCTACCCTCTCCTTTTCTGAAAATTTCTAAATTTACATAACAGCCTCACCATAAACTACTTAGAAAAATGCAAGCTGGCCGAAGTAAATAATTCTTTCGGAAAACACCGACTCACCCCACATCCAGAAAATTGATTAAATCAACTTTGAGCACTATCGAATCGCGCCTTCCAAACGGTAGCCGTCCCGCATGCGGGATGAGACGGCGCTACCTCAATTGGAGCACCGAGCTCCAGCTCGGCGAGCCCTCTTTTTCTTCCCTATTTCGCGCCTTTAGCGGGCAAAATTCCCTGCCCCTCCACCACTCGCCTCGTCTCCCCCGGTTCCTTGTGAAACACCGTATGCCACCCACGTGCCGCACCCGCCTCCACATTCTCCTTCCGGTCATCGATGTAGAGTATGTCTGAACCACGCTTGCCCGACATCGCTTCCACCGCCTCGTAAATCGCCGTCATCGGTTTCATCGCCTTCACCTCATGGGAGAAAACGTAGCCGGTGAAGTTCGCAAAGAACGGAAACTTCCGCCGCACATGCCCGACCGCCAGTTCGTTCGTATTGGAAAAGATGAACGTCGGCACCCCGCGCTGATGCAATCGCGCATGCAATTCCACCATCTCGGGAATCTCCGTAAAGATATCCGCAAACGCCCCCCGAAACTCCTCCAGACTTCCCATGTAACCTGTCTTCTCCCCAAATTCCGCGAACAACTCCGGCGTCGAAATCAAACCCGTCTCATACCGATGCAACAACGGCGATTGATCAATGACCTGCTTGAGTTCCGTTCCCTTGATCCGGCACAACGGCTCCAACTGCCGCGTCATGATCCCATAATCAAAATCCAGCAGCACCTTCCCCAGATCAAAAACAACAACCGATGGTTTACTCATGCTATTCTTTGGAGCGCGGGTTGTCCTCAACCCGCAGCAACTCCCAAATTCAAAATAAGTTCCCGAATTTCCTGGAGCATCACCTCGCTCGCAGTTTCCATCTCCTTCGCCCCTCGGAGGGGAGAAGGCCGGGATGAGGGGTGCCCCAGGTTCGATGTTTCCCCAATCATTGGCCCGCCGGTGCAACCGGCTTTCCCCTAAACCTCTCTCCGCCCCTCCATCGCTCGCGACAACGTCAGTTCATCCGCAAATTCCAACCCGCTCCCCACCGGCAACCCCTGTGCCAGCCGCGACACCTTCACACCCTTCGCCGCGAGCCGCTTGGAGAGATAGTTGCCCGTCGCGTCCCCTTCCACATCCGTGCCCAGCGCGAGGATGACTTCCTTGATCGCCTCCGCCCCCGCTCGTTCTTCCAATTCCGCGATGCGCAAATCCTCCGGCCCCACGCCATTCAACGGTGAGATACGCCCGCCCAACACATGATACTTGCCTTTGAAGACACCCGACTTCTCGAACGGCAAGATATCCACCGCACGTTCCACCACGCACAGAATCGAACCATCGCGCCGATCATCGGAACAGATGTTGCACGGCTGTTCTTCCGTCAACGCGCCGCATACCTTGCAGCTCTGCACCCGTTCCCGTGCCTGCACCAGTGCCTGCGCGAGCCGCTTCACGCCATCCACCTCCGCTTGCACCAAATGCAACGCCAGCCGCTCCGCTGAGCGCGGGCCGATGCCCGGCAGCTTGCTCAGCGACGCGATCAGATCGTTCAGTGGTGGCGGTAAAGAAGCCATGGTAAGAAAAGGAGCCAGCGAACAGGTGTCCGCTGGCTCCCAAAAATTAAGACGCGGACTCTAGAACATGCCCGGCATGTTCAGCCCCTGCGTGATCTTGCCCATCTCGGCGTTGGAAATCTCTTTCGCCTGGTTCAGCGCATTGTTCGTCGCCGTCAGCACGAGGTCTTCCAGCAATTGCGCATCAGCCGGATTGCACGCCTGCGGATCGATCTTGATCGCTGCCAACGTGCCATCGCAACGCGCGGTCACCTTCACCGCACCGCCACCGCTGGAGGCCTCGACCGTTTTCGCGGCGAGAGCGGCTTGCGTTTGTTCCATCTGCTGCTGCATGCGCGCAGCCTGTTTCATGAGTTTGCCAATGCTCGACATAGTAAAATAGGGTTAAGTGATTATGCCCTCACATCCACGATCTGTCCCTTAAAAATCTCGAGGGCTTTCTTGATCAAGGGATCGTTCTTGAAATCTTCAATTCGCACCGGCTCCACCGAGGCCTTCGGCTTCTTCTCTTCCGTCTTCGCCGCCGGTCCACCATTGCTGCTAGCGGGTGCCGCTTTCGCCACTTCCGGCGTGCCGAGGATCGGCACCATCCGCCGCTGCCACGTTTCCGGCTCCACGGACTCGATGAACTTCACGCGCGCCTCGCCCTGGCCGAGTTCCTTCAACTTCGTCTGGATCAAAGCGTGGTTCTTGGAATTGTCCACCAGGCTCAAGTGATACGAAAACTTCGGATCATACCCGATGATGAACACGCCGTTCTGGAACGAAACCGGATGTGCCTCCAGCAGATACGACTTGATGAACGGGCTAACGCGCGAGACAGCATCAACGACCTGATCCCACAAAGGTGCAAGTTCCGCCGTCGTGGCACCCGTTTTCGGAGCCACCTTCTCTTCTTCAAAAAGCGCGGGCGCCGCGACTGGAGCCGCTGCAGCTTTCGGCGTCTCGACCGGAGGAGCGACGACAGGCTTCGGCACTTCGAGTTTCGGTGCGGGTGAGGCTACTGGCGCAGCCGCCGGAGTGGGTGCCAGCACCGTCGCCGCCGCTTCACGCAAAGACGTGAACGGCTTAGGAGCCGGAGCGGTCGCCCTGGCCGGTTCCGCTGCTGGAGCAGGTTGAGCAGCCACCGCTCCACCACTCCCGCGCAATTGATTCAATGTCTTCAGCACCGAATCAATGCTCACCGCATTGCGCGCCTGAATGGCCCGTAGCAACGCCACCTCGATCAAAATCTTCTTCGATACCGCCTCACGCAACCGCCCTTCGCAATCCGTCAGCACTTCGAGGATGCGACTCAGCGCTTCCACATTCACGAGACCAGCCTGCTCCTTCAGCATCGTCGCTTCCGCCTCGGAAACCTCGAGCAACGAGAGATCGCCCGACGACACCTGGAAAATCATCAAGTTGCGGATGTGACTGAGCAGGTCACTCAACAAACGTCCGAGGTCCTTGCCGCTCTTTGCCAGCGCATTCAGCTCGCGCAACGCCCCATCCACTTCACCCGCCAAAACACCTTGCGAGAGCGCCAGCAACTGGCTCCGCGCCGTAAGCCCGAACATCGAGAGCACATCGCCTTCCTCGATCTTCGTGCCGCAAAAACTGATCAATTGGTCCAGCGTGGACTCCGCATCGCGCATCCCGCCATCCGCCGCACGGGCGATGGCGAAGAGCGCGCCGTCGTCGATCTCCACGCCCTCTTCCTTCGCGATGAACGCGAGCTGCTTCACGATGAGATTCGCCGGTATACGGCGCAGGTCAAAGCGTTGGCAGCGCGAAAGAATCGTCGGCAAAACTTTTTCCGGATCCGTCGTGGCGAAAAGAAACTTCACATGCGCC